>DAOVGH010000085.1 GCA_030672485.1 Desulfobacterales bacterium
CTGGCATAAACAGATTGTTGATTACTATGCCTAATTCATCACTGGTCATATCTCTCTCGGTCCGTATGCGCCAATGACGAAGCATCTTATCATCTTGAAAGACACCAAGGACAATATTCGTATTGCCTACATCTATACACAAAAGCATGATAAATCCCTTGAGACCTTTGCATGGCCTCCAAACTACAATCCCGCGGGGCTCGCCGCAAGCCCTAACCGTTATCGAAAATTGAATCAGGTATCCAGTTTCAAGTTTCGACTTTCATTATGGCATCAATAATGGTTATTGTTTCCCTGGCAGCCTTAACATTATGGGCCCTGATGATATTTGCTCCCTGCATAACTGCAGCAGCAATAGTAGCCATGGTACCAGTTTCCCGGGATTCCACTGGGAGGTCAAGTACATGGCCTATGAAGGACTTATTGGAGGTGCTCACCAGAATTGGTTGTCCAAGAACGAAGAACCTATGTAACTCCTTTATTATTTTAAGATTATCGTCAAACGATTTACCAAACCCAATACCAGGATCAATGATAACAAGGTCTCTTTTAATACCCATTTCAACAGCCTGGTCCACGGCCTTGCCTAAGAACCCTATTATCTCACCAAAAAGATCCTCATAGGTTGGGTTTACCTGCATATTCTTCGGTGCCCCCTTCATATGCATCAAGACAATGGGTATATCCGCCTCTGCAACTAACGGACCTATGGCAGGATCGAATCTCAATGCACTTATATCATTGACCATTTTGGCTCCAGCTTCTAAGGCCTGTCTGGCTACCTCGCTCTTATAGGTGTCTATGCTTACCGGGATATCTATTTCTTGGGAGAGGGCCTTGATGACAGGTATTACCCTGCTTAGCTCTTCCTCAAGGGGGATGGGATCTGAAAAAGGCCTTGTTGATTCACCCCCGACATCAATGATATCAGCACCCTCGTTGGCCATCCTCAAGCCGTGCCTCACCGCATCATCCGCTCGAAAATGGAGACCTCCGTCGGAAAAAGAGTCGGGGGTAACATTCAGGATACCCATGATAAGGGTTTTTGAATCAAGATTGAGATTATGGTCTGAAAATTTTAAGGCGTTAGGTTTTCTTACGTGAGGAAGCAACTTTCCCTTTTCCACTCGTTTTTCTTGGTTGCCTTTTTCTTTTCTTATTGCCTATTATGTTCTCTATCTCACGCCCATCTAAGGTCTCTCTGTCTAAAAGTGCCTTGGCTAAGTTGCTGAGGGTATCAAGGTTATCCTTTATGAGCTTATGGGTTTTCTGGTAGTTCTCATTTATGAGAGTATTGACCTCCTGGTCGATTTTTCGGGCTGTCTCTTCACTATAATCCCTATGTTGGGCAATCTCACGCCCCAGGAATATCTCTTCCTCTTTCTTCCCGAAGGTCAAGGGACCAAGTTTTTCGCTCATACCATATTCGCAGATCATCTTTCTTGCTATTTCAGAAGCCTTCTCTATATCATTGCTTGCACCAGTCGTCTGGGTATGTAAGGCGATTTCCTCAGCTATCCTTCCTCCCATCAGTATGCAGATGTTATTTAAGAGGTATTCCTTTGTATAGGTATGTTTATCATCCAAAGGAAGCTGCTGCGTCAGGCCAAGGGCCCTACCCCTGGGAATTATGGTCACCTTATGTATCGGGTCAGTATTCGGTGTCAGTTTTGCCACCAGGGTATGTCCTGCCTCATGAAAGGCAGTAGTCCTTTTCTCTTCATCGCTTATGATCATGCTCTTTCTTTCCGTACCCATGAGCACCTTATCTTTTGCATCTTCCAGGTCTGACATATCGATTCTATCTTTGTTCCTCCTGGCTGCAAGCAAGGCCGCCTCATTGGTCATATTCTCAAGGTCTGCACCGGTAAAACCCGGTGTTCCTCTGGCAATTACGGAAAGATCAATATCGTCTGCCAACCTCGTTTTTTTGGTATGGACTTTGAGTATATTCTCCCGTCCCCTGACGTCAGGCACCGGCACAACAACCTGCCTGTCAAACCTTCCTGGTCTTAATAATGCAGGATCAAGAACGTCAGGCCTGTTGGTAGCTGAAATAAGAATGACGCCTTCGTTTGATTCGAAACCATCCATTTCTACCAAGAGCTGATTGAGGGTTTGTTCTCGTTCATCATGGCCCCCTCCCAATCCGGCTCCCCTGTGTCGTCCCACGGCATCGATCTCATCTAAAAAGATAATACAGGGGGCATTCTTTTTTCCCTGTATAAAGAGATCCCTCACCCTTGAAGCACCAACACCTACAAACATCTCCACGAAGTCAGAGCCACTAATGCTCAGGAAAGGCACCTCTGCCTCTCCTGCGATAGCCCTGGCCAGTAAAGTCTTGCCTGTTCCGGGGGCTCCGACCAGGAGTACACCTTTGGGAATTCTGCCTCCCAGACGGGTGAATTTCTTTGGGTCTCTTAGAAACTCTATTATTTCCTGAAGCTCTTCCTTTGCCTCTTCTATGCCGGCTACATCATCAAAAGTCACCTTATCTTTTTCGTCAGTTACAAGCCTCGCCCTGCTTTTGCCAAAAGACAATGCCTTACCACCTCCCATCTGCATCTGGCGCATAAAGAAGATCCAGACACCTATTAAAAGAAGCATGGGGAACCAGGATACGAGGATTGTCATATACCATGGAGATGATTCATGCGGTTTGGCGGTTATTTCGATCCCTTTATTGCGCAGGATTTTGATTAGCTCAAGATCCTTAGGTGCAAACGTCCTGAAGGAATGGCCACGACTTGCGATGCCAGAGATCCTATCTCCCTGGATGGTTACTTGGCTGACCTCTCCTCGTTCTACCATATTCAGAAATTCGCTATAGCTCAACTGTCCAGTCTGCTTGGTTTCTCTTTTGAAGATTTGAAATAGTAAGATCATCATCAGGCTGATGACCAGCCAAAGAGTCAAATTCTTGGAAAATGTGTTCAAGTATTTTCTCCTTTACACAGATTATCTACAAACCGTTTAATTATACCAAAAACTTTCCAAAATATAAACCCATAGCACATTTTATTCAATCTTACATCTTAAAATTCTTTTTGTTTCCTGCCGGACCCTGTACCTGTTGTCAATCCTTATACCGCAGACCCAGACTATACTGCCACGGCTTTCGAGGATGGCGATTCTTTTCCTTTGTTCAGATGGAATCTTGTTATCAATAAAGACATCTTTCACCTTTTTAAAGCCATTAAGGCCAAGTGGTATGAATTTGTCCCCCAGCCGGAAATTTCTCACTCTCAAAGGCCATTGGAGTCTGTCAAGGTCAAGAAATGCCTCATGAGGTGAAGGAGAAGAAAGCGAGAAATCCTTCTTGGGGATCTCCTCTAATGACAGTGTTTGATTGATTTCAGGGATCTGAAACCCTCCACTATTCTCTACATTGTAGGAAAAGTCGTCGGTCTCAATTTCAGTTCCCAAGGAAAATCTAAGCGTTTCATATATCTTTCTTACTATGAGATTTTCAGGGAGATCCACTTTGATCTGGGGCCTCGTATTGCTGGCAAGATCCGTGATTGCCTTGATATGTCCGATATCTATCCTCCTGAGGTCTCCTTTTACCGTTTTTATTGCCTGCCTGATAATCCGATATTGAACAGGCGTTGAGAGATTTCTAAAGGTGGTAAGGGAAAGGTCTAGGGAGCGGTCTGTGGAATTGAGCGTCACCATTTGCAATCCCTTTTTTGCCTCTTCTTCCATAAACTGGTTTTCCTGGCTACAGAGGAATGCAAGTTCGCCTAAATGTTGGATGAGCCGTGGTTGGTAGCCGAGAAGAAGTGGTATCAACTCTAACCGTATCTTGTTTCTCAGATACCTCTTTTCAAGATTGGAGCTATCCATCATAAAGGGTATATGTTCTTGTCTCAGATAGGCATGGATTTCATCCCTCGTTATATTTATGAGGGGCCTTATAAAACGGTCCTGCCGAATTGGGGGTATTCCAGATAAACCTGTTGGTCCAGCTCCTCTCAGGAGATGCATAAGAACTGTTTCGGCCTGGTCATTCATATTGTGACCCGTGGCGACCTTTTGGGCATGATAGTCATCTAAAACCTTTTCCAAGAATTGATACCTTATCTGCCTGGCCTTTTCCTCGATGGAGGTTCCGCGTATCTTAGCTACATTATCGGCCTTAACGGAGGCCGAAGTGAGATGTAGACTTCTCGCTAAATTGGCGACAAAGTCTGTTTCTTTTTCATCCTCCTGTGGCCTTAATCCATGATTGAGATGGGCAACGACTAGGCTAATGTTCAACGCCCTTTGAAGTCGAAAAAGGATTTTCAACAGGCAAACAGAGTCCGGTCCACCTGATACAGCTACAACAACAGTGTCTCCGCTGTTAATCATTCGATGCTCGAGGGTAGTTTGCAAAACCTTTTTTTCAGCAGGATGTAAGTTCATTGTTTAAAGGAGCTAAGGGGCCTAAAAGAGAGTCTATCCTATGAAGGAAGTTGCGAGATTAACCTTACAACGTCTATCTTGCCCAGTTAAACATGTTTGCTCGTAAGTGCATTTTTTAAGGAGCTCATTTAGCCGGTAAGGGGCTCCGTCACAAAATATAGTAGATTTCTATCTGGAAAAGCAACAATATAGTGCTTGAATTGAGTAAGTTATATAGTAGCGTTAATCAGTTCGTTAATTTGCATTGACCCATAATCCTAATTTCTATTAGAATCAAGCAAACGTTTTGATTGTTAGCACGCTACCAAGAAAGCCTTGATAAATGAATAAGGTTAAGACCTTAAAGGATATCAAACAACACCTCCATCATCTGGAAAAAGACAGGCTTTCGCCTTATGCCACTCTCAGTATTCAGGCTGTTAGGCGAAGGGATGAGGCGGAGATTGTTGATGGTCACAGGGAGAATTTTTCCGTTGATGTCGATAGGATTCTCCATTCCCTGGCCTATTCCAGGTACATTGATAAGACCCAGGTCTTTTACCTTATAAGAAACGATCACATTACCCATCGCGTTCTTCATGTACAGTTAGTTTCCAAGATTGGTCGGACCATAGGCCGTCTGCTCGGGCTTAATGAGGATCTTATTGAGGCTATTGCCCTTGGACATGATATAGGCCACGCACCTTTTGGGCACGATGGTGAGGGATTCTTGTCGGATTTATCTAAGGAATATGGACTGGGTAATTTTTTACACAACGTACAAGGCGTGAGGTTTCTCGAGGTGATAGAGAAAAAAGGGGCTGGTTGGAACCTATCCCTTCAGGTCTTGGATGGCATCCTCTGCCATAATGGGGAGGTGCATAGTCCCGCCCTGTATCCTGATAAGAGCAAGGATTTTGCTCGATTGGAAGAAGAAATAAGAAAAGTAACAGATGATCCAGAATTTCCTATTTATCCCATGACCTTAGAGGGGTGTGTTGTGAGGATGGCTGATACCATTAGCTATATAGGTAGAGATATAGAGGATGCAATAAGGCTCGGTTTGATAAAAAGGAGTGAAATACCGATAGATTGCCGGCGTAGATTGGGAGATACAAACGGAACCATCGTATATGCCTTGGTTGAGGATCTGATCGCCGAGAGCCTAAAGAAAGCCCATATTTCCTTCAGCCCTGAGAAAGCGGACGCCCTAAAAAGACTCAAAGATTTTAACCAGCAATTTATATATACCAACCCGAGGGCCAAAAATCAGACCAACAAACTGCGGTTGATGTTTGAGTTGCTCTTTGAAGAACATCATAAAGACCTCAAAGCCGGCAATGATAATTCAGTTATTTTCAGGGAGTTTTTAGACGGCATGTCCTCCCAATATCGGGACAACAATCCTCCTGCCATGATTGTCCGGGATTTTATCGCAGGAATGACAGATGATTATTTCTTGGGGCAATGTCAAGAAAACCTCATGCCCAAGATTATATCCGGTCGTTATTGAAAAAAGTCCTTATTAACTTGTAGGAGGAAAGAGTTGGGTTTATACGATTTCACCGTCTATGATGTCATAAACCGGAACTCCGGGTGCTTTAATAGAAGACGCGCCTAGGTTGGAAGTAAAGAATCCACGCCCAGCGGACGTGGTTTTCCAAGACGCAATAAAGTTGGATTTTGAACGATGCGGGTTTGCCAATTTGGGAAAAGCTTAAGCGTTAAGGCTTAGGGGAGATTGAGGCTCTGCTTTAAGAGGGGCAGGGCTTTTTTGGATCCTAAGCTGGATGCAGGCATTGTGGAGCAGAAGAAATCACAGGCAATTATTCTAAGGACCAGGGATTTTGGTGAGTCTGACCGTGTCGTCACCTTTTTTTCCTCTCTTTACGGAAACCTAAGGGGGATAGCCAAAGGGGCTCGCAGGAGTTCCAAACGA
>DAOVGH010000082.1 GCA_030672485.1 Desulfobacterales bacterium
AGCCTCCTTTACCTTGCTTCTCTTAATAAACTCCAGGTTGCCTCCCCATGGCGGAAGGTCGGGATTTGCTTGAATTTCTATGCTGACCCCGTACCGATCTTCGAGTTCAGCTAATTCTGTCCTTTTTTTATTTAAAAGATAGTTGGCCACTGTGCTTGGCAGCACGCCGGCAACCCTTTCTATATTTCCCTTTGATGCACCCAGCCATATCTGGCGCAGGAAAGAGACTGATGTAGCCTCCACAGACCTGATCATTCCCCTTCCCTGACAGCATTCGCAGATCTGGTAACTCTTTGACTCTATTGATGGCCTCAGTCTCTGTCTGGAAAGCTCCATTAGTCCAAATTTAGATATATAGGAGACGTTTATTTTTGCCCTGTCCCTCTTGACCTCCTCCTTTACCCGTTTTATCAGTTCTCGTTCATGCTTGGGGTCTTTCATATCAATGAAGTCTATCACTACCAAACCACCTATATCCCTGAGCCTTAATTGCTTGGCTATCTCCTTGGCTGCTTCCAGATTGGTCTTAAAGGATGTACCCTCTAAATCTTTGGCCCTTGTAGATCTTCCGCTATTTACATCAATTGCAATCAGGGCCTCGGTGGAGTCAATGACAATCGAGCCCCCACTTTCTAAAGGCACCCTATTACTATATATCTGTTCGATTTGTGTCTCAATTCCATATTCGGAAAATATGGGTTTCTTCTCCTTGTAATGCCTTACCCTTCTTTGATGCCGGGGAGAGATAATGCGCATAAAATCCTTTATCTCTGACCAGGTTTCCCTGTCATCAACCAGGACCTCATCTACCTCGGCAGTAAAGTAATCCCTAACGGCCCTCAGGCCAAGATCTTGCTCCTTAAATATAATAGACAGAGATGCTTGTGCTTCGGCCCTTTTTTTAATATCCTGCCACATTCTCAAAAGATTATTCAAATCCGGGGCTATTACCCGCTTTTTCTGCCCCAGGGCTGCAGTTCTGACGATATAGCCTACACCCTCTGGAAGTTTTAGCTGATTCATGACAGACTTCAGCCTTTGACGTTCCCCATCATCCTCTATTTTTTGGGAGATACCGCCTGTCGTTTTGCCCGGGGTCAGGACAAGGTAGCGACCTGCAAGCGATATGTAAGTGGTAAGATAGGCACCCTTTCTTCCCACCATCTCTTTGGTTACCTGAACCAGGAGTTCCCTTCCTTTTTTAAGCACATTTTCTATGGGAACAGGTGTTTTTGACTCGGCAATTATCCCTTGAGCTTCATAATATTCAGGATGTATTTCCCCTATTGGCAGGAAACCACTCTTTTCTGCTCCATAAGCAATAAAGCTGGCCTGCAAACTCGGCTCAATCCTGGTCACCACACCTTTATAGATATTCCCCTTTGTCTCCTCTTTTATTGAGGTCTCAATGTAGAACTCATCCAGGTCGCCGTCCTTCAGTATGGCAACCCGGTATTCTTCAGGTTCCACTGCATTTATGAGCATTTTGAGTGACATTTAAGGTCTACCGTGTGTCTTAAAGTGTTGATAGGATTGGTACATAAATGTTCTCAAGGCCGCCTCCCTGCCAGGTTGAAAAGAGCCGTCATAGGAGATATCAATGTAGGGGACCTTGAGCTCGGCCATTAATGGCTTGGCAATTGAGGAGGTGAGATTGCTCGGCATGCACGTAAAGGGAAATATGTTTATGATCCCATTGTATCCTCTGTGGGCAAGTTCCAAGGCTGATGAGATGCTAAGACAGGCCTCAGTGCCAATCTCAAAGGAGAAGGTATTGTCCTTTTTCAATACCTTTTCCAGATGCCCTATCTTGTGATCTTCCTCAATATCAATGTAGTTCCGCACCATCCGGTAAACCTTTCTCTGTTGCATATACTGGTAGAAGAGATTGAGGCTGTATTTCAGATACTGGAAAAGGGATTCCTTCACCTCTTTGAGCCGAAATCTCTTGAGGTTTAACCTGAGGGCAATCCTGGCTAATCTAACCTGGTCATAGGTAGTATAGTTTATCCATTCGCCAATGGAGGCGTTAATTGCCTCGGCACCATATCTTTCAAGTGTCCTAATGGTATCCTGGTTGGATTTAAGGTGGGTCCTCACATAGATTTCTCCCACCACACCTATGAGAGGCTTTTTGGGAATGCGAGGGTCAATAATCTCTTTTCCTCCCTTGACAGTTTCTGCCAGATCGTCGAGGATACGGGAGAGATTTCTCTTCGATGAATGCCGGGAAAGGGACTCTGTCATCCGCTCCATTGCCTCATCAATAAATTTGTCGGCAATTCCTTTCTCTTTCTCATATGGCCTGATCCTCCAGAGGAGCCTATCGAGTATATCGCCTGCGACAATGGAGAGATAAGCCGCCTTTCTAAAATCTTGCATCTGTTCTTTTGGTATCAATCCATCGAGAGAATAGGCGTCCTCCGAGCTAAGAGTGGCAATCTTTACCCTGTCTAAGCCAGGCATGGAATCAAGGATTATCCTGTGATATTTGTTGTACATGCCAAACCTGCAAGGGCCGTTCGCCTCCGGCATAAAATACATGTAGTTTTCAGGGTCAAATCCGTCTCCAAGCCGCTCCTGCTCCTTTTTCATGAATAAAAGGATGTCTCCCAGGGTTACGACACAGGGAAAGCACTCTTTACCGGAGGTGAATTCCTTTCCCAGATGGAGACCTTCATATGTTTCCATAACCTTGGCATTTACTCCAAAGCTGCGGAAGACCCCTGCCAGAAGATTCGCCCCGATCCTGTTCATCTCCGGAATCAGCAATGTCTTTCCCTGAACGCTAAATCGCCCAACTCGCTCGGATAGAGCGCGAAAGGTGTCTAATTGGGTAACTTTCTCCATCTTCTAAGATCCTATAGCGGTAACTTCAGTGGTTTGAGGCCGCATGGATTCGACTTTTCGGACAGATTGTATTACATTTTTGTATGCCTCGAGCCTTGTCATAAGACCTGCCACGGCGGTATGTTCATCCAGCTCCAGGATGAGATAGGGCTTATCACCCATGATGTATTTGTAAAAGTGCTCGTTAAATGAATCCGGGCCACAGCTGAAGTTGGTCAGGTGGAGACCAAAGAAGTTTGGGGCACGCTTTATGACCTTTGCAATTTTCAATATCCGGGCACCCACGGCCCAATACATGTTCGGGAAGTCCGACAGATCAATATCCCTGATATCAATAAAGTCCATGGGCAGGGCTGTTATGTCTATCTTGGATAGATTCCCTCCAAGCCTGAGGTTCAGTCTCTCATCATAGAGGTTATAGGGCCTACCAGTGACAACAACCAGGGGTTGGTTCCCCAGGGAGGAGGTTATTTCCGCGCCACGACTGTAGAGCTCGTTCTCAAAGTCCTGGCTTTTACTAAATGCTACATCTAATGCCTCCTTGATTTTACCCAGGCTTACCCCTAGGGTCTTGCCGATCTGCTGGTGCAGTTCTACGCTTAGGAGATCCGGGCTATAATTGAGGTGGACAACGGGATTCAGGACCTCGTTATCCTTGAGCCCCAATGCGGCCTTGAGCATATATTGATTTCCTTGAACCAGGGGGCAGTAAAAAGTATTCTTGGCTTTGTCTTGAGAGGGGAGATCGATTGTGTTCGGCAGAAACAGGTATTGTGTCTTACCCAGTAGATCTATGACATGACCATGGGAGACCTTAACCGGAAAGCACGTCTCCGTTGTCATTGACTCTATTCCCAACTTTGAAATCCGGTCGTTGGTCTTTGGTGTTAATACAACCCGGTACCCAAGCGTGTCGAAGAAACTTGCCCAGAAAAGGGCGAGCTGGTGGTTATAAAATGCCCTCTGCATCCCAACAGTTGGCCTTCCATCAATTTCAAAGACCGCCCTGCCGTCCTGAGTGCCCTTTTTCACTTCTCCCAGATCGTGATAGAGCCCTTTGAGATGTTGTTCCCAGATAGTATCTCTCAGTTTAAAATAGTCCTCTTTTCTCTCCCCATAATGGCCCCTCACTTCATACCTGCCGCACTCTCCTCCCCATATGCTCTTTCTTCCACTGAAGTCATATATCTTCAATTTGCATTCGTTATGGCACTGTGGGTCCGCATGGCATACGGTCTCCCTGTAGTCCATTTTATCATTAATGGCCTCATCTAACCCCCTGAAAGCGGATACATCTTTCTTTTCTTTCTCCTTCTTTTCCTGCAGACTGATAGCAGCCCCGAATCCACCCAGGACCTCCCTGTGTTTGGGTATCAAGAGACCTTTCCCCAATACTGCCTCAAAGGCGGCTACTATGGCCTTGTTGAGAGAAGGGCCGCCCAAGAACATAATCCTGTTTCCTATCCTTTTGTTTCCGACTACCCTGTATAGGTAATTGTAGACAGTTGCATAACAGAGGCCGGCGATAAGATCGTTTTTTTGCCCGCCTTTTTGCGCGTATGACACCAGATCGGATTCCATAAACACGGTGCATCTTTCGGTCAGTTTGATAGGGTCTTTTGAGGATAGGGCTATGTGCTGGAATTCCCTAACGATGTTTATGCCGTTTTTATTTGCCAGCTCATGCAGAAAGCTCCCTGTTCCCGCTGCACATACCTTGTTCATGTCAAAGTCAAGGGGATGGGTATTGGAAATGGAGATATACTTGCTGTCCTGTCCTCCTATTTCAAAGATGGTGTCTATGGAAGGGTCAATCTCAACAGCACCCCGTGCATGGGCGGTTATCTCATCGATGATCAGATCCGCGTTGAGGAAATCACCAACAACCATTCTGCCTGAACCCGTAGTTGCTACCCCCTTGATATCTATCCGGTTTCCAAGCCTATCTTTCACTACCCTCAAAAGATTCTGGGTTACCTCAATGGGTTTGCCCATTGTCTGGCGATACTCCTTGTCTATAATCTCTCTGTCCTGATTGATGAGGGCATATTTGGTGGTTGTTGAGCCTACATCGATACCCAGAAAAACGGGAATCTTGCCCCTGGTCTTCGCGGGTCTTTTCACCCGGTTATCCCCTGGAAACTCCGTCTTGATCAGTTGCAATCTCGGGGCTGATAAGAATGAAAACGATCCCTTTTCGGTCAGGGATTTGAGCTCATCGAGATCGGGCTTATTGGAGATATCCGATTCCCTGGCCTGGAGGGCAACGCCCAAGGCACCAACGGAGGTAAAATGTTTGGGGACAATGAGCTCAGGGAAATGATCCCTGAAGGCCTTCACCTGAAGCTCGTTTGCCGCCAGACCACCGACAAATATCATGGGTTTGGGTAGGACCCGGTTAGAGACGATGGTGCTCAAGTAGTTGGATGCATTTCCCTCATGGAGGCCTGCAATGATGTTAGCGAGTTTCTCGCCCTTATTCTGGAGGTGAATCATATCGGACTTGGTAAAGACCGTGCACCGACAGGCCACCATGGCTGGGTTTTTACTCTTACGACCCAAGGAGATAAAATCCTCCAGGATCTGAGAGATATGGGCCTCCGATGTATCGAAGTCTTTCCCGTAGATCGATGATACTAATCTTTCCGCCTGTTGATCAATGAAGGATCCCGTACCAGAGGCACAGGGACCATTGGTGTTGAAGTCCTCAAGCTCCCACCTTTTCCCATTATGGCTGAGGATATACAAGGCAATATCCTGCCCACCCATGCTGATAATAGTCCTTACGTCTGGCTGGAGGCGGACAGAGCCGAGGATTTGGGCAATAGATTCAAACTCATAAAATCCGCCTATCCTGTCACTTATTATCCTTCCGTGATTTCCAGTAAAGGCCAGGGCCCTTATTTCTTCAGAGCTAAAGCGGCTGTAAAGCTCCTTAACGATCTCAAACACAGAACTCTCCACCCCACCAAGGTGTCTCCTGTAAGGGTACTCAAGAATCAATTCCCCTGTGCTGTCGATTACAACAGCGTTT
Organism: Desulfobacterales bacterium; assembly: GCA_030672485.1. Classification (GTDB taxonomy): domain Bacteria; phylum Desulfobacterota; class DSM-4660; order Desulfatiglandales; family B25-G16; genus JABXJZ01. The sequence goes on from DAOVGH010000082.1 coordinate 5,885, forward strand.
ACACTTACTGAGCCAGCGTCAACGCCAATATAGTACTCTTCCATTTTCTAAAGTGCCTAAAGCCCGCCCTGGTGCGACGTGCTTAAATCAAACTGTTAAGTCTATAAGTTACTATGTCCTCTTATCAACCTATTAAAATTCTAGGCCAGGTCTGGGCC
>DAOVGH010000052.1 GCA_030672485.1 Desulfobacterales bacterium
ACCAGGGGAAAAGCAATAAAGCCTTACATCTTGGAGGGACTTCATCTTAATGCCCTATTTCTTGGCCTTTTGGGAGATTAGTTCAGCGACCTTCCTTCCGGAAAGGATCATTCCCCCGAATATGGGGCCCATGCGGGGGCCGCCGAAGACATTGTTAGCCGCCATCCCGGCGACATAGAGACCGGGGAAGACTTCACCGGTGTTGGCCACAGTAAATTGTTCCCCCTTTTCTGCCCACAGGGGCATTTCTCCCACCACGCCGCCGGTTTTTGTATTCAATTTTACGTCTAGCTTTCGGGTCACGATTCGACAAATCTCAGCTGGGTGACCAGTCCCGTCTACGACAAAGGAGGCACTTATGCCGAGCGGGTCCACATGAAGCTCCAGGCTTTCCACGGGAGACCAGTTAATGACAAGGCCGGAAACTCTGGACTGTCCTGCCTTTTGCCTGAACAACACGTCTGTCACCTTTATCAGATTGAGGATAGCCGTTCCTGCCTTAACGCACCTGGAGACAATGGTAGAAGTGGCTTCTACACTGTCCATGGTGTAATAGCCATTGCCCTTGGGGCGATGTGAGATTCCCATCTCGTCCACGATATGAGTGGCGTCATCCTGAACGACAATCTCGTTGAACATCATGCCACCACCCCACATGCCTCCTCCAGGCGCCAGCTTGGATTCGAATATGACCGCCTTGAGGCCTGCCTTACCAAGATAGTAACCGGCTATCAGATTGGAGGGGCCGGCTCCAACAAGGGCCACTTCAACCTCTAAGGATCCGAGGAACTTTTCCACGTAGGACTCAATAACGGATCTGGAAATGGTAACATCGTCTATTTTCATTTTCCCCTCTCCAAGACAAATTCTAACCCTACCGGGCGTAAATCCCCTGTCCGTGGGTGACTAAACAAAGCCGGCCTTTAAAGCGGACCGGCTTATAGATTGCAATCGAAAATGAAGACGGAGCAAGCTGCGTCAATAGGATTTGGCACAATACAATACGGTTTTTGGACAACAAGTCAACAAAATATTGACATTGACTCGATAAGTCATATCTGATATTCAGAACTTGAAGTGCCTAAAATTGTAAGTGCCTAAAGTGCCTAAAGTTGAAGAAGTAAAGCACCATAACTTTAGCTCACTCTGAACCCCGGCCCAGACCTGGCATGCAAGGACTGAGTTTAGTAGCTCCGGCTTAGAATTATTAAAGCGGCATTAGCTTGTTACAATCACGTCGCGCCCCTGGCCCAGCCCTGATTATCTGGCCATATGCTTGCATACATAGAATATGCGCCAGGCCGGGCAGGGCAGGCTGGTTTATAAGCTTATTGCTTTGATTCTATGCTTAAGGCCTGGCCTATATGCTTCACAGGATCACTCAACCCCGTCGCACCAGGGCGGGCTTTAGGCACTTCTAACTTTTGCCATTGCTTATTTGATACCGTAACGCCTAGAGAGATACATCATGGATTACAAAAAAACACTTAATCTTCCAAAGGCTGATTTCCCCATGAAGGCAAACCTGGTTCAAAGGGAGCCTGAGATATTAAAAAAATGGGAGAAGGAGGATATTTACTCGGCAATAAGGAACACGTCCAAGGGAAGACCTGTCTATGTGCTTCACGACGGCCCGCCTTACGCCAATGGCAATATCCATATGGGGACTGCGTTCAATAAGATTTTGAAGGATATGATTATCAAGGCAAAGCAGATGGATGGATATGATGTTCCTTTTGTACCTGGATGGGACTGTCATGGGCTTCCGATTGAATCGCAGGTAGAGCAGGAGCTTGGAGATAAAAAGCTGGAGATGACCCACTCAGAGGTCAGACGAAAGTGTCGTGAGTTTGCCGAACGTTTCATAAAGATTCAAAGAGATGAGTTTAAGAGACTCGGGGTCTTGGGTGAGTGGGACGAGCCTTATCTGACAATGAACTATAAGTATGAGGCCACTATTGTCAGAGAGTTTGGCAAGTTTGCACTGAATGGCAGCCTCATTAGAAGCAAGAAGCCGATCTATTGGTGTAATTCCTGTGGCACTGCCTTAGCAGAAGCAGAGGTTGAATACGAGGATGATACATCTCCCTCCATCTATGTGAGATTTCCTCTCCTTTCAGATCTAACTTCGAGGTACCCATCCCTTGCTGGCAAGGATGTTTTCATGGCTATATGGACTACAGCTCCCTGGACCATACCGGCTAACCAGGCTGTGACCTTTCATCCCGATTTCACATATGTAGCTGTTGATACACCAAGGTACGGTGTCTTGATATTAGCCGAAGGGCTCCTGGAGCATTTCTTAGGGGCAGTGGGCATTGAGGAGCATACCGTTCTGGCCCGGTTTAATGCCCGCGAGTTAGAGGGCCTTAAGGGCAAGCACCCCCTTTATGATAGAGAGTCACTAATTATTCTGGCCGATTACGTTACCCTGGATGTCGGGACTGGCTGCGTTCACATTGCAACAGGCCACGGGCAGGAGGACTACGAAAGCGGGTTACAATACAACCTTGACATATATTCCCCGGTTGACGACCAGGGGAGGTTTACAGAGGAGGTGGAGTTTTTTGCCGGCCAGGAGGTCTTTGAGGCTAATGGGAACATTATCCAGAAGTTGGCCGAATTAGGGACCTTGCTCAAAGAGGAGGAGTTTACCCATTCCTACCCCCACTGCTGGAGATGTAAGAACCCTGTCATATTTAGGGCCACGGAGCAATGGTTCATCTCCATGGACAAGGTTGGCCTGAGAAAAAAAGCCCTCAAGGCCATAAGGGATGTAGAGTGGATCCCGAGCTGGGGAGAGGAAAGGATCTACGGTCTGGTTGGCAATCGGCCTGATTGGTGCGTTTCCAGGCAGCGCTCATGGGGTGTGCCCATAACTATCTTTTACTGCCTGAAGTGCGGCAGTCATCTTATCAGCCAGGATATAGTGGATTATGTAGCGGGGCTTGTTGAGAAACATGGTACCGATGTCTGGTTTGACCTGTCTGCGCATGAGCTTTTACCGAGAGGGACAACGTGCCCTTCGTGTCATGGGGATAAATTCAGGAAGGAGACAGATATCCTGGATGTCTGGTTTGACTCCGGTGTGAGTTTTACTGTTCTTGAGCAAAGGGACTACCTGGCCTCTCCTGCCGATTTATATCTGGAGGGAAGCGATCAGCACAGGGGCTGGTTCCACAGCTCTCTTCTATGTTCCGTAGGGACAAGGGAGAAGGCCCCGTTCAAATCCGTCCTGACACATGGATTTGTGGTTGACGGAGATGGAAGGAAGATGTCCAAATCCAGCGGGAATGTCATCTCGCCAGAGGAGGTCATCAATAAGTATGGTGCTGAGATACTTAGGCTATGGGTGGCCTCCGAGGACTATAGGGGCGATATAAGGCTTTCCCAAGAGATTTTGGACAGGCTGATAGAGGCATACCGAAGGCTTAGGAATACCTTCAGGTACGTGCTTGGGAACCTCTATGATTTCAATCCATTAAAGGATACCATCCCCTATGAGGAGTTACTAGAGCTTGATAAATGGGTCCTTCACCGGCTTCAGGAATTAACCGAGACGGTGATGAGATCCTACAGAAGATTTGAATTTCACTCCATATATCAGGCCGTGTATAATTTCTGCGTCCTTACCCTATCATCTTTTTACCTGGATGTATTAAAAGACAGGCTTTACACATCCGCTGTCAATTCAAAAGGGAGGAGGTCTGCACAGACAGCCTTGAACGAGATCATAGAGGTCCTTGTCAGGCTCATGGCCCCCATTATCCCCTTTACGGTTGATGAGGTATGGGGATATCTTCCCAGAAAAGAGAGGCCGATCAGTGTCCATGCGGATCTATTTGTACCTGCCAGAGAGGAGTTTAAGGATAGCTCATTGATCAAGCGCTGGGAGGTGCTGTTGAATGTCCGAAAGGAGGTTGGCAAGGCGCTCGAGTTGGCTCGAAAGGATAAGATTATTGGCCATTCCCTGGATGCGGCGGTAAGCCTGGCCCTTCCCCGGGATCTCCTGAGGGGATTAAAGGGTTACAGGGATGAATTGAGGTCTATCTGTATTGTCTCGGCTGTTGAATTCGCGGAGGGGGGGAAACTTGAGGGAGGTTACGGGAGCCAGGAATATCCTGGTTTAGTCATTAAGGTCTTACGCTCACCTTTCCCTAAATGCGAGAGGTGCTGGATCCATGATCCTGCTGTAGGAGATGACACACAGCACCCTTCGTTATGCAGACGATGTGTGCACGTTATGAGAGAATTAGATTTGAGGCCTTAAGCGTTGAAAAGAGACTACGCGCTATTTATTGGTCCAGCCCTCGCAATTCTGCTGATCGATCAGGTTTCCAAATGGTTGATTATCCGTCATTTAGAACTACATCAGATCCTTCCCATCATCCCCGGATTTTTCAATCTTGTCTTGGTTACAAACAGGGGGATGGCGTTTGGTATTTTTAGCCAAACTACATCCGGATTTCCCTACTATTTCTTACTGGCAGCAACAATAGGGGCCATAGTTGTAATCGTCTCCTTTTTTTGCTGGACAAAGGGGAATCGAAATTGGCTGACTATAGGGCTTTCGACTATCCTCGGAGGGGCCATGGGGAATCTTATGGACAGGGTACGGTTTGGTTATGTGATCGATTTCTTGGACTTCTCTTTAAAGAGCTATCACTGGCCAGCATTCAACCTGGCCGATTCTGCAGTCACGGCAGGTACCTTCTGGCTTTTCATCAATATCATGAAGGGAAAGAGCCTCAAAGGGGGCGAGCACTGAATTAGGTGTGAAGAGTGTGCTTTCCCGCTAAGACAACAGATGCACATTGCCGATTCTTGTGCGGGTGAGCCCCGCTTCCCTGGCTGCCTCAAGGCATTCCTCGGCCTGCACCCTGGTTGTGGTCGGAAGATCCTTCATTAAAAAGTGAGGATAAAACCCCAGCAGGAGCGACAAAAGAGACGCAGAGAAGAACTAAGCGAATTATTGACAAAAGCCCAGAAACGAGGGGCTTCTGATACGGAATCTGGAACAGCCTCTGTGACACCGCTCCGCCGAAACTTCCCTAAGATAAGATAGGAAGAAATGACCCTTGCCCCTGCGGAAGTGGTAAGAAATATAAGAAGTGTTGTCTGAATAGAGACCAG
>DAOVGH010000006.1 GCA_030672485.1 Desulfobacterales bacterium
ATACTGGGTTTAATAATTGCCTATTTCATATATGTTTATGTCAAAAAACATCCCAATGGAAGCCAGGTAATGAAGGATCTGGAGGATATGATCCATTCTGGTGCCATGGCCTTTTTGAAGAAAGAATATTCAGTTCTATTGGTTTTTATAGCCATTGTTTTTCTTATTCTTGGATATAGTATATCCTGGAGGACGGCTATTGCCTTTGTGACTGGAGCATTCTGCTCTATGTTAGCTGGATATTCAGGTATGAGCGCTGCTACCAAAGGTAATTCGCGAACAGCAGATGCCGCTAATAAATATGGGCAGGCTAAGGCCCTTAACATCTCTTACTTTTCCGGCTCGGTAATGGGCCTTTCCGTAGCCGGTCTCGGTCTACTTGGGCTTGGTTTCTGGTTCTGGTATTATGGAGGTGACCCGGAAACTGCCAAGTACATTAATGGCTTTGCTATGGGAGCAAGTTCTATTGCTCTATTTGCGAGGGTTGGTGGTGGTGTATTCACAAAGGCAGCGGATGTAGGAGCCGATCTGGTAGGAAAGGTGGAAGCTGGCATCCCTGAAGATGACCCCCGAAATCCCGGAGTTATTGCAGACAATGTGGGTGACAATGTTGGTGATATCGCTGGAATGGGGGCGGACATATTTGAATCCTATGTTGGTTCTGTAATTGCCACCATCGCAATTGGAGCCACCTTATCTATTACGCCTGAGTTTCTTGATCAGTTTCCCGTTCTAAAAGGGTTGTCCCCGGTAGAAGTAAAGGTAAAGTATATGGCCATGCCCATCCTTGTTGTTATGGCAGGATTACTGAGCTCCTTTGTGGGCATATTCTCTATCAAGGTCTTTCAGGCCGGAAACCCGGCAAGTGCACTCAGGTATACGACCTTTGTGGCAGCCGCTATTTTCCTTGTCCTGACTGCTATCATTACAAATTCTATTGGTATGCCGTGGGGGGCATTCTGGGCTATTCTTTCCGGTCTTCTCTGCGGCATTGCAATCGGCCTTTTGGCAGAGTATTATACCTCTGGTCCGCCGATCAGGCGTATTGCCCGCCAATCCGTTACCGGCCCTGCTACTGTAATCATCGCGGGTCTTGCTGTCGGCATGCAATCCACCTATCTCCCCGTACTCGGTATCTGTGCGGCCACATTTGTTGGATTTAAGGCAGCGGGGATTTACGGTGTTGGCCTCTCTGCAGTGGGAATGCTGGCAACGGTTGGTGCCACGATGACGGTCGATGCATATGGGCCCATAGCAGACAATGCTGGAGGTATATCAGAAATGTCAGGCCTTGGCCCTGAAACCAGAAAGATAACGGATAGCCTTGACGCCCTTGGCAACACTACTGCTGCCATAGGTAAAGGTTTTGCTATAGGTTCAGCTGCTTTGACTGCACTGGCCTTATTCGTTGCATACACCCAGGCAGCTGGTCTGAAAATAATAGATATGAAAAACCCCATGGTAGTAATTGGGGTCTTTATCGGCGGCATTGTACCCATGCTTTGTGCAGCCATGACAATGACCTCAGTGGGTAAGGCTGCCTTCAGTATAGTGGAAGAGATACGACGTCAGTTCAGGGAGATCCCCGGGCTTCTTGAGGGAAAAGAGGGAGTTAAGCCAGATCCGGCGACCTGTGTGTCCATCGCAACCGGGGCAGCCCTTAGGAGGATGGTGGGACCCGGCCTGGTTGCTGTTCTTACTCCTGTGGCGGTAGGTTTCCTTTTGGGAAAGGAGACCCTGGGCGGAATGCTTCTCGGCGCCACAGCAATGGGTGTGTTTCTTGCCCTATTTATGGCCAATGCAGGTGGTGCCTGGGATAACGCCAAAAAATACATAGAATCAGGTAACTTAGGCGGTAAAGGCAGTGATAACCATAAGGCTGCTGTGGTTGGTGATACAGTTGGTGATCCTTTCAAGGATACCTCTGGGCCAGCGATGAATATCCTGATCAAATTGATGGCGGTTGTGTCCCTTGTAATTTCACCAGTATTACCTGTGATTGGTTTGTTCTTGAGATAAGGATGGTGAAATGTCAACAAAGCTGCCCTATTTAGGAAACAAGGGGTTTTCTCGATTGAATATCTAACCACTTAAGTTAAAAGGAGGTAACAATGTTTAAGGTAGGGGATATGGCGGTGTATCCGGCACATGGTGTTGGGGTTATTGAGAGAATTGAGAATAGGGAAGTTTCAGGTTGCCAGGAAGACTTCTATGTCATGAGAATACTTGAAAACAATATGATTATCATGATCCCATCTTCAAACTCTGCAAATGTCGGACTAAGGCAGATAATAAACCAGAACGAGGTGTCAAAGATTTTCTCCATACTTAAGAAGAGGGATAGATCCGTAGATGGTAATCAGACCTGGAACAGACGTTATAGGGATTACAGGGAAAAATTTAAGAGCGGCTCTGTCTTTGAGGTTGCAGAAGTCTATCGCGATTTAACTACAATAAAGCAGGATAAAGAGCTATCCTTTGGAGAAAGAAAGATGCTGGATACAGCCCGAAGTCTGCTTATAAAGGAGATCTCCCTTGCTAAGAACATGAAGGAAGAGGATGTGGAAAGAGATATTCGATCGAACCTTTTCGTACAAACGCAGGATAAACAGTAAGACTCACGTAATAGAACATTGTGGCAAAAGGCGGGGAGACAACCTTTATCTTCCATCAATCATCAGAAGATCTCGATGTAAGGCTCGACAAATTTCTCTCTGCTAAAGAGGGCTTGGATTTATCAAGGGCCAGGATTCAGAACCTAATCAAGATCGGTGCAGTAACAGTTAATGGTGAGCGAAAAAGACCTCGTTATCAGCTAAGACCTGGAGACAGGATAAAGATCTTATTTTTGCCCGCATCGGCGTCTTTAGAGGCATCTGAGAACATAGACTTTGACCTTCTTTACGAAGATAACTCGATTTTGGTAGTCAACAAACCTCCAGGTCTGGTAGTTCATCCTTGTTCAGGCCATAATAAAGGAACCTTGGTCCACGGTCTTCTCCGTAAGTGCGCTAGTCTCTCTTGTTTTAGTGGTTCGATAAGGCCGGGGATTGTCCATAGGCTCGATAAGGATACATCAGGCGTGATGGTAGTAGCGAAAAATGACCGGGCCCAAAATTTACTGGCTAACCAATTCAAAAAAAGAGAGGTAAAAAAGAGATATTTGGCCCTTGTCCATGGCCATGTAGAAAAAAAGAAGGGAATAGTAGATTTACCTATCAAGAGGCACCCAGTAAAAAGAAAAAGAATGGCTATCTCCCTTTTAGAGGGTAGAATGGCTAGAACCGAGTGGGAGGTTATATCTGTCTTTCCCCTTGGCTTTTCACTCTTGGGAATAAGCCCCTATACGGGTAGAACTCACCAGATAAGAGTTCACATGGCATATGTGGGTTATCCGGTGGTAGGTGATAATTTGTACGGATACGGGAAAAGGTGGTGGAAACAACGATCTCCTGCGATTAGAGAGGCCCTTACCTTAGTAAAGAGGCAGATGCTGCATGCGGAATTGCTGGGATTCATTCATCCCGATTCATTGAGGTATGTAGAATTCGAGGCGCCCCCTCCAATGGACATGGGCTACCTACTAGAATGGCTGCATGAGAATCAAGAATTATAAATATCACGGGGAACTTGGAAACCCCTTGACATGAAGGGATTGGACCTGTAAACTTAGACAGATATATCCACAAGAAATGCATTTCCTGCTATATTAGGCTGTTAATCCATTCATCTTTGAAGGTCTACTTGATAATCGGCGTTTACTCATAATTCTCAGGAATAAGGAGATAATAATAAAGTACCTCATTCTCAGAGGTTATGGGCCACATTCCTATTTTTTGGCGAGGCGTCCAAAAAAGATGGAAGAATAATAATGAATATATCCAAACTTAGAGAGGTGTATTAAGGGATGAACTTGGTTGAGCTTAAGAGGAAAGATATAGGTGAATTGATAGATATGGCTAAGACATTCAAAATTGAAGGCGCTTCTGGTTTGCGGAAACAGGATCTCATTTTCGATATTCTCCAGGCCCAAACAGAACAAAATGGCATCATTTATGGAGAAGGGGTGTTGGAGATTCTACCAGATGGCTTTGGTTTTCTTAGGTCGCCGGATTCCAACTACCTTCCCGGGCCAGACGATATGTATGTCTCGCCATCCCAGATCAGAAGATTTACCTTAAGGACAGGGGATACTGTTTCGGGACAGATAAGACCACCAAAGGAAGGGGAAAGATATTTTGCCTTACTAAAGGTAGAGCATATCAACTATGGAGACCCGGAAACAGCCGCAGATAAGATACTCTTTGATAACATGATCCCTCTTTACCCCACAGATCGAATTAAGTTAGAAAAAGACCCCGATAACCTCTCAACAAGGATTATGGATCTAATGACCCCGGTAGGCAAAGGACAAAGAGGATTGATCGTATCTCCCCCCAGAACAGGAAAGACAATGCTTCTTAAGGACATTGCAAATGCAGTGACAGCAAACCATAGGGATATATATAAAATAGTCCTCCTGATCGATGAGAGACCTGAAGAGGTCACAGATATGGCCCGCTCTGTGGAGGCTGAAGTTATTAGCTCAACCTTTGATGAACCTCCTCAACGTCACGTACAGGTAGCTGAGATGGTTTTAGAAAAGGCCAAGAGGCTCGTCGAGCACAAAAAGGACGTCTTTATCCTCTTGGATAGTATTACTCGTTTGGCTAGGGCCTATAATACGGTAGTTCCACCGAGTGGCAAGATTTTGTCTGGAGGCGTTGATTCAAATGCCCTTCACCGGCCTAAGAGATTTTTCGGGGCAGCAAGGAACCTTGAAAATGGAGGAAGTCTAACTATTATCGCCACCGCCTTGATTGATACAGGAAGCAGAATGGATGAGGTAATCTTTGAAGAGTTCAAGGGGACCGGTAATATGGAGGTCAATCTCGACAGAAAACTGAGCGACAGGCGAATATTCCCCGCCCTTGACATCAACCGTTCAGGGACAAGGAAGGAGGAACTCTTGATTGACAAAGAAGTTCTCAACCGTATCTGGATCCTACGTAAACTTCTTGCCCCTCTAACACCGGTTGATACCATGGAATTCCTACTAGAGAAAATAAAGGGAACGAAGAACAATAAAGAGTTCTTGGCATCAATGAATCAATGATTTAAGTTTTTGTGTTTCTTGTGTTTCTTACCTTAATTTTAGGCATTTTATCAGCCTAAGGCTGATTTAGCTCACTTTAGGCCTGCCCTCAACGCTCTCGCTTGCGAGGCAGGCGGGCCTTTATAACTTTTAGTCTCTAATGATTGGAGCCTTGGAGTATGAAGAAAGATATTCACCCGCCCTTTCAGAAGGCAATTGTTCACTGTGCCTGCGGTAGCGAGTTTGAAGCCTTTTCCACGGTGAAAGAGATCACAGTCGAGATATGTTCCCAGTGTCACCCTCTCTTTACCGGGCAACAAAAGATTGTCGATTCCGGGGGACGTGTTGACCGTTTCAGACGTAAGTACCATAAGATCGGGGAAAATGGCACAGGTAAGAAGAAGAATAAATAAAAAAATAATTGATTATGTTCTCGCAAATTGAAGAGGTAGAGAGACGGTTTAATACCCTGGAAAACGAACTGAGTAGGCAGGAGGTTATTCAGCATCAAAGCCTCTATCAGGAATACCTAAAAGAGCATTCTAGTCTTCTGCCTATTGTGGATACCTTCCGCAAGCTCAGATCAACAAAAGAGAAGATTAAAGATACCCAAACCCTCCTTAATGATCCTGACAGGGAGATAAGGGAGCTGGCTCAGACAGAAATAGCCAGATTGAAGGATGTGCTAACGAACCTGGAACATGAAATGGAGCTCTTGCTCGTTGCCAAGGATCCAAAGGATGAAAAGAACATCATTCTCGAAATAAGGGCAGGTACTGGTGGGGAAGAGGCGGCACTCTTTGTTGCAGATCTCTTTAGGATGTACGGCTACTATATGGAAGACAAAGGCTGGAAAATGGATATTCTGAGTCAAAGCCCGACAGGTCTGGGCGGTTTTAAGGAAATCATCGCTCTGATAGAGGGGGAAAAGGTATACAGTCGACTAAAGTATGAAAGCGGGGTTCACAGAGTACAGAGGATACCGGAGACAGAGTCAAAGGGTCGAATACATACTTCAGCTGTCACGGTAGCAGTGCTGCCTGAGGCCGAGGAGGTGGATGTATCAATTAATCCGGCTGACCTCAAGATAGATGTATTTAGATCCTCCGGCCCGGGAGGGCAGAGTGTCAACACTACCGATTCGGCTGTGAGAATCACACATATTCCCACTGGATCGGTGGTCTCTTGCCAGGACGAAAGATCTCAACATAAGAACAAGGCCAAGGCCATGAAGATCTTACGATCTCGTCTTCTTCATCAGCAAGAGGAAGAACAACGCGCTCAGTTATCTGAGGATCGAAAAAATATGGTAGGCAAGGGAGACAGAAGCGAAAAAATAAGAACTTACAACTACGTCCAGAATAGAGTAACCGACCATAGAACCGGATTGACGATCTATAGACTTGAGGACCTTCTGCGCGGTCAACTTGACCTCATCCTCCATCCCCTTCTAGCTCATTTTAAGGCTGAGTCCAAAAAGGGCAGACCAACCCAATTGTCATGACTCAAAAAAAATGGGCTATCCAGGAAATCCTGAATGTTACTGCCGAGTTCTTTAGACATAAAGGGATAGAGAGCCCTCGCCTTTGTGCCGAGGTGCTGCTGGCCCATGAGCTAAAGGAAAGCAGAGTTGAACTTTACCTAGCATTCGATCAGCCATTAACTAGTGATGAAATAGCTGGCTATCGCTCACTTATCAAAAGACGCTTAAAAAGAGAACCTCTCCAATATATTACTGGGCATCAGGAGTTTTGGTCCCTTGACCTCTTCATTAGCCCGGCGGTATTAATTCCAAGATCAGAGACGGAACTTCTCGTTGAAAAGGCAATTAAGCTGAGGCAGGGGAATTTCTTGCCAAATAACAGTAAACCAAGAATATTAGATTTGGGTACAGGATCTGGGGCGATAGCCATATGCTTGGCAAAAGAGATTGAAACTGCTGCCATATGTGCAAGCGACATTTCCTTTGAGGCTCTGGCTGTGGCCAGAACAAACGCTAAACACCATAACCTTGATAGGAGAATAAGGTTTTGCCAAGGTGACCTTTGGCAACCCTTCTCAAATTCTCCTGGTCCCTTTGATATGATCATCTCCAATCCGCCTTACATTCCTGCTGAGGCATTCAAGGCCCTGCCACCAGAGGTACGTTACTATGAGCCTAGAATTGCCCTTGATGGACGTGAAAATGGCATGTACTTTATAAGAGAAATAATTGAAGGTGGTGGAGCCTATCTAAAGCCTGGGGGATGGCTTCTGATAGAGATGGATCCGGATCAGACGGAAAGGGCGTTATGCCTTATAGACTCAACGCAATCCTTTGGCTACAAAGAACGCCTCATGGACTACCAGAAGAAATACCGATTGGTAAAGGCTCAAAAAAGGAATGGATAAAATCATTATCGAAGGAGGGGTTCCACTTGAGGGAGAGGTAACCATCAGTGGGGCCAAGAATGCCGCCTTACCTGTCCTGTCAGCCTGCCTCCTAACGGGTGGCTGGCATACCTTGGATAATATCCCTAACGTAAAGGATGTCCGGACCATAGAAGAGATCTTGTCCAATCTGGGGGTTGTCCTCGAGGAAAATGGTCAAACCCTCAAGGTAAATTCAGATAACCTTAATAGTTACAGTGCACCTTACAAATTAGTTAAGACAATGCGGGCCTCCATACTTGTTTTAGGCCCTCTTTTGTCCCGATTAGGAAAGGCTAGAATATCGCTTCCCGGAGGCTGTGCTATAGGTGCTAGGCCAATCGATTTGCATCTAAAGGGCCTGTCTTCAATGGGGGTGGACATAAACCTAGAACATGGAGATGTGGTGGCCAGTACTGATAAACTTCGGGGAGCCAACATATTTTTCGATATATCCACAGTTACCGGAACCGAAAACTTGATGATGGCTGCTGTTAAAGCGGAAGGTAAAACCACCTTACACAATGCTGCTGAAGAGCCAGAGGTTGTTGATCTTGCTCGTATGCTAAGCCAGATGGGAGCAAGGATCCAAGGGGCAGGTACCGATACCATAACCATTATAGGGGTGAAGGAATTGTATCCTGTTAGGTATGCCATTATACCTGACCGGATCGAGGCTGGAACATTTCTGACCGCTGCAGCCATAACAAAAGGAAAAGTAAACATAAAGGGGTGCAATGTGGACCACATGGAAGCAGTCATTGAAAAGCTCCTTGACAGCGGTATGGAAATAGAAAAACGAGGAGAAGGTCTTGTTGCTATAGGCCATGATAAAATCAAAGGTGTGGATACAAAGACCATGCCATTCCCTGGTTTTCCTACGGATATGCAGGCACAATTTACGGCACTGATGTGTATTGCTAATGGATGGAGTATGATTAGGGAGACGGTATTTGAAAATAGATTCATGTACGTTGGTGAATTAAAAAGGATGGGGGCTGATATTGAGATCAATGGAAGCCAGGCTCTCGTGAAGGGCAAGAGAAATCTATCCGGAGCCCAGGTTATGGCCACTGATTTGAGGGCAAGTGCCTCCCTTGTCCTAGCTGGTCTGGCAGCGAAAGGTCAGACAGAGATCTCAAGAGTATATCATCTTGATAGGGGTTATCAGGACCTCGATTTGAAGTTATCTCTCCTTGGTTCCAAGATTTGGCGTGAAAAGTATTAGACTTTGTCAAGAAACTGCTTATGTTCTCTCGCCCCCTTGTTCCCGCACTATGCGCAACGATCATCGGCATCTTGATTGGCCATAACATCCTGACCAACATTGCCCCACCTGTGATTTTGCTGCCCCTGGCCATTTTATTGTGTCTGGGAATAACCTTCTTCATCCCTTTCAAAGCCCGCCCTTTTTCCTTAATGGCCATATTCATCTTGATAGGAGTCAATTCCCAAGTAAACAAGCCCACTCTATCAGGGTTGCATCAAATAATAGATGGGAATGAGAGAGTGGTTATAGAGGGAACCATCTGTAGCCCTCCCAGGGCAAGAGTCAATGTGGCAACCTTCCCCGTTCGCGCGGAAAAGATCTTTTTGGCCAAAGAGGCCAAAGCAGTTAAGGTCAACCTCCTCGTAAGAATATATGGATACAGGGGTGGCCTAAAACCAGGCGAACGAATCCGGTTTCCTGCTCGGCTAAAGGAATTCAAAAACTTTAACAACCCAGGGGGCTTTGATTACCGATCCTATATGAAGAGGCGGGGACTCTCCTTTATGGGCATAGTTTCCGATGGACAATATGTTGTTCCAATGGCAGAGGGAGATCTTGGTCTTGTCAACAAAACATTGGAGAAGGTCAGAGGCCCTTTAAGAGAATTTTTTAGTGAAAGCCTCTCTCATGCGGTGAGTCCTATATATACCGCCCTTATTCTTGGAGAAAGGCAAGGCCTTACATCTAAGCTAAGAGAGCCATTCGATAGGTCAGGTGTAGCTCATATAATGGCTGTTTCAGGTCTCCACCTTGGTTTGGTAGCCTGGCTCTTTTTTATATCCCTCAGGTGGCTACTATCCGTCTCCTATCGTTTAACCCTTATGGTAGATATACGAAAACTTGCAGCAATCATAACAACTGTGCCAGTGATAGGGTATGGCCTTATTACCGGATTTCATCTCTCTTCACAGAGGGCTGTGGTTATGATTCTGGTATTTTTATGGTCCATTATTATAGGCAGGGAAAAAGATGTCTGGTCCAGCCTTTCTTTAGCCGCCCTCATAATACTTACACTTAATGGTGATTCCCTCTTTACCACTTCTTTTCAGCTATCCTTTATAGCAGTAGCTGGCATTCTATGGCTCACACCTTTGATCCTTTCTCGAATATCAAAATTTAAGGTAGACACGGAGTCTTTTCAAAGAGGCCACCTAATAAATCCAATTTTGACATATACCGTTGGCATGATTGCCGTGACAACTACAGCTACGGTGATGACAATCCCGTTGATTGCCTACTATTTCCATCGCTTTTCCGTGGTAGCGCTTCCTGCGAACCTGACAGTGGTTCCCATAATAGGGTTGTGGGTTATCCCCCTTGGATTACTTTCCTCCATTATGCTTTTCTTTTCTTCTACTCTGGCAGGATTCCTGCTTTCCTTGGGTGGATTTGGTCTCAATCTGGCCATCTCGATAGTTCAATTCTGGTCAGATATTCCCTGGAGCTCAATCTGGGTTGTTAGACCCAACTTGTTTGAAATCTTTTTACTATATGGACTTCTTTTCCTAAGTGTTAATTTCACATGTTCAAGAGTATACCGGTTATTCTTAATACTCTTTTTGGCCATGCTCTGTATAGATATTGGATACTGGGTCTACCAAACCCAATTTAATAAAAATCTAAGAGTAACAATTTTGGATGCAGGGAGAGCGAATTTATCCTTAATACAGTTTCCGGGCAAAGAGAGGATGCTGATTGCAGGCAATGCATTTGGCCATAGAGGTTTTAACCTGGCCCGGATGGTTGTTGCCCCATATCTCTGGCAAGAAAAAATCAAGCGGGTTGACTATCTTTTCCTGATGGATGCCCATGTTCAACACACAGACAAGCTTCGATTCATGATCAACAACTTTAATCCCAGAGAAGTGTTTTCTGATCTTTCCATAGAAAGGATGATTGGAGGGGTTAGGATTGCAGGGGTTAATACAGAAGGGGTTACCATAACCTATCGAGGCTGGTCTCTCCTCTTTTATGATCAGAAGATAAAGATTGAAAAGGAAAACCCGGAAAGGGGAAAAGAATGGCCAAAATACCTCATTATCACTAAAAGAAAGATGAAACGGCCCCCTCCCTTTCCTGTTTTCAGTATATATCAAACCGGTGCACTAACAATCACCATAGACCCAGGAGGGAATATGAAAATGAAGGGCTTTCTAAAAAAGAAACTGGATGTGAATGGGTATCAATAATTAACTATTATTAATATTTAGGGTTAAAATGATAACCATACTAGAGGGAGTCCTTGCTCGGA
>DAOVGH010000025.1 GCA_030672485.1 Desulfobacterales bacterium
TAAGACCACAGAATATGCAGTGATCTTCAGGCTCGGATCAGCATATTAAGCCTGTAAATCAGGTCTGGGCCAGGGGCATGGTAAAAAAAGACATCTCCATGCTCATTCACCAGTTAATTTCAAAGAGCTAAAATGTTACAATAACTCAGGAGATGGAGGCCAATCCATTATTGGAGGAAACTCCTGCCGATGAGATGGAGGAAAGATTGCCGGAAGAGGAACACAAAGAGGAACCCATTAAAGAGGAGTCCCTACCAGAGGTAACAATCAAAGAGACAATGAGGGCGGATTTCGATTGGGAGGCCTACATCTCAGAATATAATACAGCATGGGCAAGCTCACCCGATGAAGACACAGGAGATAGACCGTCCTTTGAGAAGCTGATTTCTCCTAGAACAAATCTCTACTCCCATCTCATGTGGCAGCTACAGGTTAGCGATCTTGATGAAGCACAAAGGGAGAGCGGCAGATATATTATTGGAAATATAGATCGCGATGGGTACCTTAAGGCCTCAATTGACAACATTATCCACTCCACCCATAGATCCAAACAGGAGATAGTAAAGGTACTGGATATTATCCATGAGTTTGACCCAGTCGGTGTGGGGGCGCGAGATACCAGGGAGTGTCTCTTGATCCAGTTATGTTTTCAGGGTCTGGGTGGGGGTATCGCCGAGAAGATCTTAACCGATCATATGAAAGATCTGGAGAAAAAAAGATACCCTCAGATTGCCAAAGACCTGGGTGTTTCATTGGAGGAGGCCTTAAATGCTGTCTCTGTCATATCCTCTTTAGAGCCTAAACCAGGTCGTTCCTGCAATGATGAGGAAACGATATATATAATCCCTGATGTCTACGTCTATAACATGGGGGATGAGTTCCATATTGTGTTAAACGATGATGGTCTTCCCAAATTAAGGATCAGTTCTTTTTGTAAAGAGACCCTCGCCAAGAAAGATGATCTATCCCAAACTACAAAGGAATATATCCGGAATAAGCTAAAGAGTACTTCCTGGCTTATCAAGAGTATTCATCAAAGGCAGCGAACAATCTATAAGGTGGCAGAGAGCATTGTTAAGTTTCAAAAGGGCTTCTTCGGGTTTGGGCCAGCACATTTGAAACCAATGGTTTTGAGAGATGTGGCAGAGGATATACAGATGCATGAATCCACGGTAAGCAGGGCCATGAATAACAAGTATATGTACACCCCATTTGGTGTCTTTGAGCTAAGATATTTTTTGGATAGCGGTATTCAATCAGTTGACAAAGTCGATAAGGTGGCCTCTTTGATTGTCAAGGAGAGGATTAAGGAGATAATAAGGACTGAACACAAGTCCAAATCCTATAGCGACCAGGAGATAGCTACCATTTTGAAACGTTCCAATATAGATATAGCCCGCAGGACCGTGGGCAAGTACAGGGAGATGCTTCGAATTCTTCCATCGAATCAAAGGAAGAATACTTACAGCTAAGTCCTTGCTTGTCAGCCTGCCCTGGCCTCCGGCTTCGCTAGTATTAAGCCTGTGAAAAAATCGATGTCAGATAATTACTCTATCTTATGCCCTGAGATAAACTCGGCAAGAAGGTTGTCTCCTTCCTTCAAAGGCTCGGTCATAGATGCGCATGTATGGGTCCCGATAATCTTGAGATCAAAAAGGGCCTGCTTAATTATCCACACAGGGTTCCGGTTATAGATCTGCATAAGGTCTTTAAGCAATTTACCCATTTCCCAGATCTGCTTTAAATAATCAGGTTCCTCCCTGTCTTCTTTTAGCATCCCCAGTGAGGTTCTGGTTACCGTGCTCCAGATTCCTGGCGCTATATTTGCCCCCATAGAAAGCACACCGCTCAGACTGGGATGCTCCAAAAAACCTGCCTCATCGCCATCATAGATCCTGAAATCCGGCCTCGTGTTGAGGGCCTTCTGGTAATTATTTGCCCGGGTAAGTGAACCCCGAAAAATGAGTCCCTTGATGTTCCCTATCGCACCTAAATCCTTAAGGATCTTTGTCCGGATGTTATTTCTCTTTACAGGGCTCTTTAAGGCTTTAATGAGCCGCGGATCATTATAAAGAACAAAAGGATATCGTATGTTCAAGGTAAGATCCTGATAGTGGTCATAGAGGCCCCTGTTGCTATGATATAAGAGTGGGGAGTCCAGCAAAAAAAACACACCTTTATAGCGAGATGATTCCAGGACATCCTCAAGCTGAGCAATTACCTCTTTAGTGCCCTGTACCGACTCCTCACTTATCCAAAAAAAGATCGGGACTTTACCCTGAATAAAGGCAGTGGCCCTTTCAAGCAGTTCTATCTTCAACTCTATACCAAGAGCCCTGCCCTCCCCCATCTGGGGACCTGCCAAGAGTATTGCATCGGCATAAGGTAAAACCTTGTTCAAAAGAGAATCCAGACCTTGGCTATCAATACATCTCTTACCATCAAGGGGGGTAATGAGATCAACTATCAGTCCTCTAGGTAATCTTCTGGCTTCCATTTAATCTAAATTCTTTCCCGCCTAAGAGTCCATGCAAATGAACAATGCCTTTAACCCTTTTTGCCCTATCAACGATGGGTAACACGGTAATGGCACTGTGTTCCATTAAGGCCACTGCTTCGGCTACCTTTTTCTCCTCATCGATCATCTTTGGAGATGCCGACATTATCTTCTCCACCCTTAATCCCATGATGTCTTTCCGTTTTAGAAGAGACCGTCTGATATCGCCATCGGTGACAATGCCCTGTAAGACAAGGCCATCATCAACAACAAGGGACGCACCTAACTTTTTCCGATCGATTTCCGAAATGGCCTCCTCTACTGTTTGATCTTTGAGCACCAAAGGTATCTGGTCTCCCCTCAACATGACATCCTTGATCTTTGATGAAAGCCTGTCCCCCAAGCTGCCACCCGGGTGAAACCTCTTGAAGTCCTTTCTGTTAAACTGCCTCCTATTTATAAGAACAACAGCTAACGCATCACCCATTGCCAGGGCAGCAGTTGTGCTGGTTGTAGGTGCAAGGCCTAAGGGACATGCCTCTCTTTCTACTCCCACATCTATAAATAGGTGGCTCTCTTTGGCCAATGGCGACGCAGGGTCCCCGCTAAAGGCGATGAGCTTTACACCAAAACTCTTCAGGGTAGGTAAAATACTTGTTAACTCCTTTGTATAGCCGCTGTTAGAAATAGCTATGACGATATCATCAGCCGTAACCACACCCAGATCACCATGAACTGCCTCCGCCAGGTGTAGAAAGAGTGAAGGGGTGCCGGTGCTGTTGAGCGTTGCTGTGATCTTTCTGCCAACGATACCTGATTTACCAATACCCGTGAGGATTACCCTTCCTTTGCTACGGAGAATCATCTCCACGGCTTGCTCAAACTCCGGCCCTATCCTTTCAATTAAATCGAGGATCCCTTGGGCCTCAATCTGCAATACTTCTCTGGCCTGCCTAAGCGATCTCGAGCTTTTTTTCATCCTCTCCTACCTTGAAGATCAACGATTTTTTTAGCGAGGCAACACAAGGATGTAATCTAATCTTGCAACAGGAAATTATCAAACAAAAAACGCATATCCTCCCTCTCACTAATACCCCACGGCCACGTCATAGTCAAACCTGACCTATTGATCTTTAAGCTTATTGGTGGGTATGGGTGTCTTTTTTTGATTATGCCCTCACATAGTCTAGAAGATTAGTGGGCGTTTCAAAATGGTTTATATAGATGGAGTGCATGATTCTAAGGCTTATGGCGCAATAAACCATTTTGAAACGACCCAGTACAGAGCCATGTTAGAGGGCATAACAAAAAAAGATACCCATACCCCAGACTTTGACGTTACCCTGACTAATACCCTAAATTGGCTTTACAAAAAAGAGATAATTATGGTAAGACACCTAAAAAGTCTGGGTATGAGGAGACAAGGGACACATAACACCTTCAAGAAATCAGATTATAGGGGAGTAACAAATGTCCGGACACTCAAAATGGGCCTCCATAAGACATAAAAAAGGGGTAGTTGATGCTAAGAGGGGAAAGGTTTTTACCAAGCTTATCAAGGAGATTACCGTTGCTACAAGGCTGGGCGGAAAAGATCCAGACTCCAACGCAAGGTTGAGGACAGCCATAGCCGCGGCTAAGGCGGAAAACATGCCCAGGGATAACATTGACAGAGCCATAAAGAAGGGAACGGGTGCATTAGAAGGCTCCAACTATGAAGAGGTCACCTACGAAGGGTATGGCCCGGGAGGCATAGCCGTTTTGGTCGAGGTCCTAACCGATAACAAAAATAGGGCTGTGGCGGATGTGAGACACCTTTTTGAAAGACACGGAGGTAGTTTAGGAGAGGCGGGTTGTGTGGCGTGGATGTTCTTTCAGAAAGGCCTCATTGTCCTTCAAAAAGACCAGGTAGACGAGGAAAAGCTGCTTGAGGTAGCCTTGGAGGCTGGAGCCGAGGACATCAAAGAAGGTCAAAAGGAGTTCGAGGTAATAGCTGAGCCTTCCTCTTTCGAACACGTAAAAGCTGCCATCGATAGTGCTGGGCTCAGTTATGTGCTGGCAGAGATAACTATGACCCCGAAGACAACCGTTAATCTTGATGGTAAAAATGCTCAGCAGATGTTAACCCTCATGGAACTCCTCGAAGATAACGAAGATGTCAACCATGTGTATGCCAATTTTGATATCCCTGATGAGGTGATGGAGGCCATCAGCTGATGCTGGTACTTGGGGTTGACCCTGGCTCTTTGGTTACAGGCTATGGCCTCGTAGAAAAGAAAGACAATAGGCTCATTTACGCTGGGGGAGGTAAGATCTCCTTTCCTCGTTCTTGTCCATTCAGTGAGAGGGTCCACGGAATCTTTGGATCCCTTGTTGAAATCATCCAGTCCCATCATCCAGAGGAAATGTCTATTGAGGACATCTTTTTTGCCAAAAACGTTAAGAGCGCCTTAAAGATAGGCCACGCAAGGGGAGCTGCCTTAGTAGCAGCTATTCAGTGCGGTTTAAAGGTCTTTGAGTATAGCCCCTTGCAAATTAAACAAGCGATGGTCGGCTACGGGAGGGCATCAAAGGAGCAAGTGAGGGCCATGGTTAAGCTCATCCTTAAGCTTGATGCCCAATTGTCTTTAGACACAGCGGACGCATTAGCCATTGCAATATGCCACCATAATTGGCTCAGATTTGAGCCTTAAGTACTTAAGTTGAAAGTTATTTGGTTAATTGGTTAATTTCGAGTTTCAATTTGTGGCTTCTTTGTTGTATCCACTTTAAACCCTGGCCCAGTCCTGGCCTATATGCTTAATATGCCAATTAGAGCAAGTAGTGGCTTATAGAGTTAGTAGGCTGATTAGAGAGCATAGCGCCAGGGCGGGCTTTAGCTCACTTTAGGCAGTTCAGACTTCAGGCACTATTACATGATAGCTCATATAACTGGCATACTATTTAGCAAAAACCCTCAGTCGGTAGTAATAGATACAGCTGGTGTTGGCTATCAGATTTATGTTCCCCTTTCCACATTCTATCAACTCCCGGATGAGATGGAAAGGGTAAGTCTGCATGTTTACACACATGTCCGGCAAGACATGCTTCAACTTTTTGGTTTCCAAACAGAGACAGAAAAACAGGTCTTCTTGCTGCTCATTTCAGTGTCTGGTATCGGCCCCAAGTTAGCCTTGAGTATCCTTTCCGGTATTGGACTTGAGGACCTCCTCACTGCCATTGTGAGAGCTGATTCTGAAAGGATCGCTGCTGCCCCCGGTGTTGGTAGAAAGACCTCCCAGAGGATAACCCTGGAGCTGAAAGAGAAAGTATCCGACCTATCAGAGGGGATGGAGGTGCGGCCAAGGGAGAAGGTACAAACGAAGAGTGAAGAGGACTTTGATGACGCACTATCAGCCCTCATCAATCTTGGCTATCCAAGTAGGTCTGCAAGGAAGGCTATAGAGGATGTTTTACGGAGCGATAGCGAGATAAATCTCGAGACGTTACTGAAGGAGGCCTTGCGGAATCTGGCAGGGGGGAATCCTCTTCAAGATAAAGATGAAAAGCGCAAATAAGAAGATCCAATAATCATGCAAGAAAGAGTT
Source organism: Desulfobacterales bacterium (assembly GCA_030672485.1). Taxonomy (GTDB): domain Bacteria; phylum Desulfobacterota; class DSM-4660; order Desulfatiglandales; family B25-G16; genus JABXJZ01. The sequence goes on from DAOVGH010000025.1 coordinate 6,085, forward strand.
ACCGACCCAAAACCCAAGACAGACGATAGACCACTCGATTTCAGTCTCAGACCATCGAGATTGGATATGTTTATCGGGCAAGATGATATTAAGAGAAACCTTGGAATCTTCATAGAGGCAGCTAAAGCGCGTTCTGAAGCCCTGGATCATGTTCTCTTTCATAGTAGTCCTGGCCTTGGAAAGACTACCTTGGCCCATATAATAGCCAATGAACTGGGTGTCAACATAAAAACTACCTCGGGACCGGTGTTGGATAGGCCGGGTGATTTAGCGGCCATATTAACATCATTAGAGCCCAAGGATGTCTTGTTTGTTGATGAAGTCCACCGATTGAATCATGTGGTGGAAGAAATGCTTTACCCCGCCTTGGAGGATTTCAAACTGGACATTATTATCGGCCAAGGACCATCAGCCAAGACTGTGAAACTCGGCCTTCCGCCCTTCACCTTGATTGGCGCTACCACAAGAACGGGCTTGCTTACACCCCCTTTGAGGGACAGATTTGGTGTTATTTTGCGTTTGGAATTCTACAAGCCAGAGGAATTGCAACAGGTTGTATCAAGGTCTGCGACCCTCCTTGGCGTCCAGCTTGATAGGGAAGGTAGCCTGGAGATCGCAAAACGCTCGAGGGGAACCCCAAGGATAGCCAACAGGTTACTAAAAAGGGTAAGAGATTACGCACAGATTGAGGCAGAAGGGATAATTACCGGCTCAGTTGCAGTAAGGGCATTGGATATATTGGAGGTGGACGATAAGGGTCTGGACAAGATGGATCGACAAATCATGCTGACAATAATAGAGAAATTCGACGGTGGTCCAATAGGGGTTGACACCCTGTCAGCTGCCCTGTGTGAAGGAAAGGATACACTGGAAGAGGTTTATGAGCCATTTTTGATACAAAGTGGTTACATAAATCGGACCCCTAAGGGCAGAGTGGCTACCAAGCGTGCCTACAGACATTTTGGCCGTGCTCCCAAAGCAAAAGAACCTATCACCCAAAGGAAATTGTTTTGATTACGTCCGCCTTTTCTCTTTTAGTTCCTCCTTTTGCCTCTCCAAGACAAAAAGATGTATTTTCTCCATCTCCTCCTTGCTAAGACCGATAAATGTGCAGTGATATGCCCTATCGGAGATATCAATTATCCTGACAACCCCCGAAACTACCTCATCTACTAAGTGCAGGGGCACCTCAAATGGATATTCTTTTGCCAACTCTAATTCCTCATCCTCACCCCTGCGGAAAATAGCTACTCCCCCAGCGCCTATATTTTTAACCTGATATCTATCAGGCCCGATAGAGAGATAGACAGGCTTTTCAGGTGATGGCTCGACCCTGAAGTAAGCCCTTCTTTCTTCATCTATAGATAGGGCCAGCGGGTCATTCTTTTTCCTTGAGAACAAATTCTACCCTCCTGTTTTTCCGCCTGCCTTCTGGGGTGTCATTAGTGGCTACAGGCCTTAAATCTGCAAAGCCGGTTCCCGTCAATCTCCCTTCAAAAACTCCGTTTTCTATTAGATATCGAAGAACGGTGGTAGCCCTTATAGCTGACAGCTCCCAGTTGGATGCAAACTTCGGTGTGTTAATGGGGCGGTTATCGGTGTGGCCCTGGATATCAACATCATAGTGGGGGTTATCCTTGATTATTTGAATGATGTCCGAAAGGATATGAGCCGCCTCTCGAAGGAAATCAGCAGAGCCACTGTCAAAAAGAACCTTTCCCTCGACCCTGAGAACTATCCTTCCTTCTCTCAATTCAGTCTCTATATTCTCATGGAGGTTTTGTCTGCTTATAAAGGAGTTAATCTCTCTAAGGATATCCACCTCCCGCATGCCGGTGAGCTGATCGAGCTTCTTCCCTTTCCCAACTGAACCTGTGTCAATTACATCGAAGAGGCTTGTCTTTGGGGTTTCGGTTCCAATAGTAATTTCAAATGACTTGAGGGCCTCTGTCATGTTTCCTATTTCCATCTTTGATAGGGAAAATAAGAGGACAAAGAATACCAGGAGCAGGGTAACCAAATCAGCATAGGTCAAAAGCCAGGCACCCCTGGCATCAGTCCGGGCTATCTCTTCAAGAGCAGAGAGCTTAGGCTCACTCATAACCTGTAGACCTCTCTTTCGCTTATTGTTCTATCCTTGGGAGGGATAAAGGCAGAGAGCCTTTCAAAAACCATTAATGGGTTGTTGTTTTTCAGTATTGATATAGCTCCCTCGAAGATGATTTCCATATTGATAACCTCTGTCATCGTCCTCGCCTTGAGCTTGCCGGCTATGGGAAGAAAAAATAGGGTTGATAGAATAACGCCGTAAAAGGTTGTCAGCAGTGCCACCGCCATTGCCGGACCTATAGCCGTGGGGTCAGCCAACTTATTCAACATCTGGACCAGACCTATCAGGGTCCCGATCATGCCAAAGGCAGGAGAAAAGCCAGCCATCTTCGTAAATATATCCTGGACAATGAGGTGGCGGTGTTTGAGTGATTCAATTTCAATCCTGAGGACATTTCTGATCACGTCTTCCTCGGCCCCATCAGCAATAAGGTTGCAACCCTTTCTTAATAGGGGGTGATTTGTCTTTATCTTGCCCAAGGCAAATAGACCTTGTTTACGAGAGATATTGCTGAGCTTGATTATGCTTTTAACCATGTCATTTGGGTCCACCTTTTTCTCATAGAAGACAAAGAATGCTGCCTGAAACGCCTTTGAAACATCCCTTAACGGAAAGGTGAGCAAGGTAGAGGCGATGGTTCCCCCTAGAACTATCATCAGGCCCGGTACATTGAAGAAATTGGTAAGATCTCCTCTTAAGAATATGGCGGCAACAATCAGCGAAATGCCTGATAGAATACCTGCGATTGAGGCAAAATCCATAGCTCTTATCCAAAAATAATGTCAAAAAAGTGACATAAAAATTTCTGACGAGATATTCCTTGGAATGAGTAACGAGCTCTTAATTGCTGAAAAAATCATGCCCTTCTAAGACTTAGGCACAATATCTCATCATTACCATTGTGAAGAGCGATGTACCCTGTGGTCTATTCAATGTATCTGCAAAATATGAACCAATTTTCCCAGCAGCGGAAAACT
>DAOVGH010000013.1 GCA_030672485.1 Desulfobacterales bacterium
AAAAATACAGAGAGATGTGGCAGCGCTCCATGGACGATCCAGAAGGTTTTTGGGGTGGGATAGCCGACGCGTATGTTACCTGGTTCAAAAAATGGGATAAGGTTTGTGAGTATGACTGGAGTAAATCCCCTGAGCACAAGTGGTTCATAAACGGTAGACTTAATGTCTCCTATAACTGCCTTGACAGGCAGCTCGAAAAGAGAGGGAAGAAGACGGCCATTATTTTCGAGGGCAATGATCCATCAGATAGCAGAAAGTATACCTACAAACAGCTTCATGAAGAGGTATGCAAATTTGCCAATGTCTTGAAGGCGAAAGGGGTCGAGAAGGGTGACAGGGTAGCTATCTACTTACCAATGATTCCGGAGCTTGCTATTAGCATGTTGGCCTGCGCTCGAATTGGCGCTATCCACAGCATAGTCTTTGGTGGATTTTCAGCAGATTCCCTTCGTGATAGGGTCCAGGACTGTGGGGCAAAGGTCCTGGTATCTTGTGACGGTGCCTTCAGGGGTGCCAAGACTGTCCCCACAAAGGAAAATGCCGATGACGCCCTGAAGGAATGTCCAGGTGTTGAGACAAATATAGTTGTCAAAAGGGCCAATGTCCACGTAAACTGGAACGACACCATAGATACCTGGTATCATGAGGAAATGGCAAAAGTAGATGCCCGTTGTCCGCCCGAGGAGATGGATGCAGAAGACCCTCTCTTCATCCTTTACACCTCCGGGTCAACCGGAAAACCAAAGGGGGTACTGCATACTACAGCCGGCTACCTCGTTTACGTAGCCGTCACCTACAAGATAGTCTTCGACTACCACGAGGAAGATCTTTTCTGGTGCACCGCCGACATTGGCTGGGTTACGGGCCATTCGTATATAGTCTACGGACCACTCTGTAACGGTGCAACTACAATTATCTTTGAAGGGGTTCCCACGTATCCAGATCCCGGAAGATTTTGGGACGTGGTTGACAAATACAAGGTTAACATTTTTTACACGGCCCCTACTGCTATCAGGGCTATTGCCAGGGAAGGCGACGAATGGGTAAAAACACACGATATCAGCTCTGTAAGGCTCCTGGGAAGCGTTGGTGAGCCCATTAATCCTGAGGCCTGGCTGTGGTATTACAATACTGTTGGTAAGGGCCGATGTCCAATAGTGGATACATGGTGGCAGACCGAGACCGGGGGGATGCTCATAACGCCCCTTCCCGGTGCTATAGATCTTAAGCCAGGTTCGGCCACCGTGCCTTTCTTCGGAATAGAGCCATGTATTGTGGACGATGACGGCGATGAGCTCAAGGGGCCGTGTGAAGGCGCCCTTTGCATAAAGAGACCATGGCCCGCATTCATGAAAGGGGTTTATGGTGACCCTGAAAGGTTCAGAGAGACCTATTTTGTCCAATACCCAGGAAAATATTTTACTGGAGACGGCGCACGAAGGGATGAAGATGGCTACTATTGGATTACCGGCCGTATAGATGACGTTCTCAATGTTTCAGGCCACAGGATGGGCACGGCAGAGATTGAAAGTGCCCTTGTTTCCAATCCCAAGGTGGCTGAGGCCGCCGTGGTTGGTTACCCCCATGAAATCAAGGGAACGTCTATCTATGCCTTTGTTACCTTGAATAGCGGTGTGGAAAAGTCAGATGAACTCAAGAAGGAACTGGTGCAACACGTGAGGGCAGAGATCGGGCCTATTGCAACACCGGAAAAGATTCAGTGGGCGGATGGCTTGCCTAAGACGAGAAGCGGAAAGATCATGCGCCGCATCTTAAAGAGGATTGCCTCTGGAGAGATAGAAAAGATCGGTGATACTACCACCCTGTCCGATCCAAGTGTAGTTGAAAAGCTGGTGGCTGAGAGGGTCGCGTAATGGCTGCCTCTAGGGTTTTGAACAGTATTCTGGACTCTGCAACCCATACTGCCATCGTAGTTACCGATCTTGATGGCAAGATTATGTTGTTCAATCAAGGGGCTGCCAATTTGTTTGGATATACCCTGGAGGAGGCAAAGGACAGGCATCTGCCGGAACTTACTTTTTCAGAAGAGGACCAAAATGCCCGTCTCTTTGAGCAGATTGTTAATAGGGCGAAGAGCGGAGGTTGGACAGAAGAGAGGTTATTTCGACAGCATAAAAGCGGGCGTCTATTCCAAGCAATCTCCACCATTACCTGTCTGAAAGACTCTACAGGTCAATGTGAGGGCATCCTTGAGATTACCCAGGATGTGCCTGATCTCTACAGGTTGGAAAAGGAGCTTAAAAGCTCTAAGAATTTTCTGGAAAACATCCTGGCAAGCTCTATTGATGCTGTGGTCACAACCGACATTAAGGGACATGTAACCTATGTTAACCGGGCATTTAAGGAGCTTATTGGGTTACCCGGCCACCAGATTATCGGAAAACATATATCTCTCTACTATAAGGACGGCATTGACCAGGCGCGTCGAATCATGGATAAGCTCAGGCAGTTTGGACGTATACGGGATTATGAATTTGACATGAAGGTGGGAGATAAAATTATCCCTATTAGAACCTCCGACAGCCTTCTCTATGATGAATATGGCGAAATTGTAGGAACTATGGGGGTATTTCAGGATATTAGTGCCAGAAAAAATCTCTCTGACAAATTGTCTGCCACTCAGGCGGAATTGATTCAGGCGGTCAAGATGAGGGCCCTCGGTGGCCTGGTAACGGGTGTAGCCCATGAGATCAATAACCCCCTCATGGCATCCGATACCTTACTCCATTTATTGGAAAACCAGGCAGAGGAGGATCCTGGGTTAAGAAAGAGGGTTATGCTACTCAGGGAATGCAACAGGAGGATCGAAAAAATCGTGAAGGAACTCAAGGAGTTTTCTCGACACGCAGAATTTGAGTTCACTGCCATGGATGTTAACGATGCCGTGTCGTCAGTTTTGGCGATCACGCAACAACAGTTGCTGAATCAGGGTATAGAAGTGGAGCTCAGGTTACGTGAGAACCTGCCTCTAGTGCTGGGTGATATAAATCAAATTGAGCAGGTCCTATTAAATCTCATGTCCAACGCACGGGATGCCATGGAAGGAAGCTCGCAAAGGGTGTTAGGGATTCAAACAGATCTCAGTCAAAAGGGCCAGCAGGTTGAAATTGAGGTTAGTGATACCGGTACAGGGATGACAGCAGAACAGATAGAACAGATATTCAATCCTTTTTTTACCACAAAGGAATCTGATAAGAGCATAGGTCTAGGTCTTTCCATCAGCTATCGGATTGTGGAGGACCATCAGGGCAAAATTGCGGTCAAGAGCGCGTTGAATAAAGGCACAACATTTATCGTAAGCCTCCCTGTTTATCTGGCCGGAGCTGAGGGGAATGATGCTTCTAAGTAACTGCAATGTAGATTACCTGCGGCTGTTGAGGCTTTCCACATGACAGGTTATACAGACAAATTATCGGTGCGCGATCCCGTGGGCCTTAGGAGGGAGTGGTTTATGGAAATATCCGTAGGACTGTTTTTGTTGTTGCTTGTCTCAGCATTCGTATGCGAATTTATAGACTCATCATTGGGCATGGGATATGGAACAATTTTGGCCCCCTCTCTCATCATTATGGGCTTTGATCCGTTAGTTGCTATTCCTGCCATCTTACTTTCACAGGCCTTTGGAGGTTTATCAGCTTCGCTTTTTCACCATCAATTTGAAAATGTTTCATTTAGATCTGACTCAAAAGACTTGAAGATTGTTTTCATCATCAGCAGTTTTGGGCTTATTGCGACTGTACTTGCAGTTCTTATTTCAATAAATATCCCCAGAGTCGTCTTGAAAAGTTATATTGGAATACTGGTATTCGTGGTGGGGGGCATTATACTCCTCAAGGTCTCCTTTACATTTTCTTGGCGAAAGATGATTGCTGTTGGCCTACTGGCCGCATTCAATAAGGGAATGTCCGGTGGGGGATTTGGCCCTGTGGTTACCGGAGGACAAATTATTTCAGGACATGATCACAAAGCAGCAATTGGAGTGACCACATTGGCCGAAGCACCAATTTGTATATGTGGCTTTTTCACTTATTTGATTGGCCGAACTGTAATGGAACTCCAGCCTCCAATATTAAGTATACCTTTGTCTACTTTCATTCACCAGATGTTTTCCCCGAGAATGTTTCAGTGGGAACTCATATTAGCATTGCTGCTCGGTTCAGTACTGGTAACTCCATTTGGTGCCTTTACAACAAGAACTTTAAGAAAAGAGAAGTTACACTATATCGTCGGTATCTTGATTACTGGTTTAGGTATTTGGACACTCATAAAGACATGGTCATGATTTTGGGAACACTGCTCGTCTTTTGCATAGCTGCCCCCCCATTTGGAAAGAGACTGCAACATAAGTCGTTAATTTTTATTAGAAACAGATTTAGCAGTTTATTTAAGATATAACACGCCCCACAACGCGGGGTGGGACACCTACTAACCGAGAACTGGGAGGAGACGATGCCTCATAGAATATTGGTAGTGGATGACGATATATTGGTGCTTGAGGCCCTGAAGGACCTGCTTACATCTTCAGGATATGAGGCCAGAGTTGCCACCCGAGGCCAGGAGGCATTGGAGATATTGGATAAAGAGCACTTTGACCTTTTGATTCTGGATGTGGTTATGCCAAAAATGACCGGCTATGATGTCTGTAGAGCGGTTCGCAAGCGAGATGATGAAATGAGCAAGGTCAAGATAATCATGCTTACGGCAAAGACAGAACCGAGGGATCCTAAGATTGAAGAACGGTACGACTGCAACCTATATCTCACCAAACCTATTGATCCGGGCAGGCTGAAGGGATTAATTCAGGATACATTAGAAGATTCCAATAACCAGGGAAGATGAATTGCATTCCATCTTTTACTATTCACATGAATTGGCCCGATATGATTTCGGGGCAGACCATCCTTTTAAGCCCGAACGGGCCCAGAAGGCCCTCGAGCTTTGTCGCCGCTATGGCGTAATGGATCAGCAACACATGATCCTGAAAGGCCCTCCACCCCTTGAACGTGAAAAGCTTCTCCTTGGCCATAGTGAAGATTACCTTGAGACACTTCGACGGGTCGGACAGGGCGAGATATTCAAGGAAATGCTCTCGTTTGGGATCGGCCCGGAGGATAATCCACCATTACGGGGTATCTATGACTGGTCTGGGAAATGTGCCGGTGGGACATGGGAGGGAATGGTTGCGTTATTGGAGGGAGACACTGACATAATCTTTAATCCCCTGGGGGGCTTTCATCATGCGTTTCCTTCCAGAGCTTCGGGATTTTGCTACATCAATGACATCGTTATTGCCATTAACGAGGCACTCAATCATAAGGTAAAAATCACCTATATGGATATTGATGCCCATCATGGAGATGCTGTTCAAGAGGCGTTTTACAACGAGGACAGGGTCCAATTTATATCCATACATGAGTCCGGGGAATACCTCTATCCATACAGTGGGTCTGTAGAGGAGTCAGGAGACGGAAAGGGCGAGGGCTTTACCGTGAACATCCCCGTACCCCCGAAGACTGATGATGAGGTTTACCTTGAGGTCTTCCACAGGATTGTCCTTCCCCTTATCAGGGGCTTTGGACCCGATGTCTTGGTTGCCCAATTGGGTGCGGATTCCCTTGTATCGGATCCGCTCACTGACCTTATGCTCACCAACAATTCCTACATCGAGATCGTTAGAACATTAAAAGGCTTATGCGGTAAAATCCTGGCCACTGGTGGAGGCGGCTATGATATCTATCGAACAGCTCGATGCTGGACACTGGCCTGGGCTATATTGAATGATGTTGAACCACGGGACGAATTTGCAGGCCTGGTAGGTGGGATGATGTTTGGCCCTGAGATGGAGGTAGGGAGTCTGTCCGATCGGCCCTATACCATCACAGGGCCGGAAAAGGACAAAATCCGTCGGGCGATGGATAGAACCATCAAATTTCTTATCAAACGCCATCATCTCTGATAGCCCGCTAACCTTGACCTCTTAGTAAATAAAAGATTTGACAACTTCATGATCACGGGGTTATAGATAGCAACAATTTTCTTAAGGAGTTAGCATGCTGGAAATCAGGCTTCATGGAAGGGGTGGGCAGGGGGCTGTCACCTCTGCAGAGCTTTTGGCCCTGGCAGCAATCAGCGAGGGGAAATATGGTCAGGCCTTTCCCTCCTTTGGGCCGGAAAGAAGGGGTGCCCCTGTCGTTGCATTTTGTAGAATAGATGAAAAGCAGATAAAGATACGGTCAAATATCGATAGACCTGATATTGTTCTGGTGCTCGATCCTTCCATATTGCGGATCGTGAATGTTACAGCGGGCTTAAAGGACGATGGAATTCTCGTCACCAACACCAGGCACAAGGCGGATGAGATACTAAGGGAACTGAATTTGAACTGCAAGCTGGCGGTAGTAAATGCAAACAGGATTGCCAGAGAGGAACTGGGGCTTCCCATCACCAATACCACCATGCTTGGGGCGTTATTGAAGGCCAGGGCAATTTTCAACCCGGATGCCATGATAGAACCTTTAAGGCACAGATTTGGCCGGATAGCGGAAAAGAATGTCAAGGCATTTAAGAGGGCCCTTGAAGAGACAGAATTGGCACTTTGAACGGAGGAGAAGAGAATTGGCCAAGACAAAGACAGATTTAACCTGGCAGGAACTGGAGATCGGAGGCATCGTTGCCAATCCGGGCAATGCCGCTGAATACAAGACAGGGGACTGGAGGTCCCTGAGACCTGTGTGGGATACAAAGAGATGTGTAAGATGTGGAGCCTGTTATATATTCTGCCCTGATGCAGCTGTTTGTGAAACTGAGGAAGGCTACTTTGAGACAGATCTTTACTACTGCAAGGGATGCGGGATTTGTGCCCATGAATGCCCCACCCAGGCCATAGCAATGGTTGAGGAGGAAGAGTAATGGGCAAAAGAATTGGGTTGGAGGTTTCTTTGTCCGCTGCAGAGGCGGTAAAAATGGCAAATGTGGATTGCATCGGCGCCTATCCCATCACGCCCCAGACACATATTGTTGAACATCTCTCGGAATTGGTCAATGACGGTGAGCTGGATGCGGAATTTATACCGGTAGAGTCCGAACACTCTGCCATGAGTGTGTGTGCCGGTGTAGCAGCAGTGGGGGCAAGGGCATTTACCTGCACCAGTTCCCAGGGGCTTGCATTGATGAACGAAATTGTCCATATTGTGGCCTCTATGCGCCTTCCCATGGTGATGATCCTGGCAAATAGGTCTATGTCAGGCCCCATAAGCATTTGGAACGATCATAGCGATGTTATGTCTATCCGGGATTGCGGATGGGTTCAGGTATTTGCCAATAATGGACAGGAGGTATTTGATCACGTGCTTTTCGGATACAGGGTAGCAGAAAGCCAGAAGGTTATGCTCCCTGTTATGATTCACATTGACGGTTTCATATTGACGCATGTTATTGAACCGGTGGAGTTCTGGGAAACAGAACAGGTAGAGAGATATCTGCCCGCGTTTAAGCCCATTCATGCGTTGCATCCTGACAGGCCGGTCACCATGGGCCCCCTTGGAATGCCCGATATCTTTTCAGAGGCCAAGGTGGCCCAGGATGAGGCACTCATCCAATCAAAGGGTGAGATTATGTCTGCATGGAAGGAGCTTGGGGAGACGGTGGGGAGATATTATAAGCCCATTGAAACATATAAGAGTGAAGACGCAGAAACCCTCTTTATCACC
>DAOVGH010000074.1 GCA_030672485.1 Desulfobacterales bacterium
ACCTTCTAATATCTTCAAGAGGGCCTGCTGAACTCCCTCTCCAGAAACATCCCTGGTTATTGAAGGACTATCGGATTTTTTGGCAATTTTGTCTATCTCATCAATGTAAACGATGCCTCTCGAGGCCCTGTCTATTTCATAGTCTGCCATTTGAACAAGGCTGAGAATTATGCTTTCAACATCTTCACCTACATAACCAGCTTCAGTCAGGCTGGTAGCGTCTGCTATGGTAAACGGTACATTCAATATCCTTGCCAGAGTTTGGGCCAAAAGTGTTTTGCCTGACCCGGTAGGGCCTATCAAAAGTATATTGCTTTTATCAATCTCTACATCTTCGCTATCAAGATTTGCACCGATTCTTTTGTAGTGGTTGTGTACTGCTACTGATAGAACCTTTTTGGACCTATCTTGCTCGATTACATACTGCTCCAGACTTTTCTTTATCTGTTGTGGTTTGAGGATAAGATCTTTCTGTTTGTTTTTCTCTTCCTGTCCATATTCTTCCTGGATAATTTCGCTGCAAAGAGAAACACACTCATCACAAATGTAAACCGAGGGTCCGGCAATCAGTTTCTTAACCTCATCCTGACTCTTGCCACAGAAAGAACAAACAAGTTCGCCTGATGGATTATTTTTCCTTGTCATTTAATACCACTCCCTTTTTTTTCTCCATACTTATCATTTCCCTTTTTGTAATCACCTTATCTACAATGCCATACTCCAGCGCCTCCTGGCCAGTCATGAAGAAATCCCTTTCGGTATCATTCCCAATCTTTTCTTTATCCTGGCCTGTGTGCTGGGCAAAGAGTTCATTGATGGCCCCTTTAAGCCTCACTATTTCCCTGGCCTGTATATCTATATCTGTGGCCTGCCCCTGTGTTGCACCCATGGGTTGATGTATCATTATCCTGGAATGTGGAAGGGCATACCGCTTTCCTTTACCGCCAGCAGCTAATAGGAGAGCGGCCATGCTGCTGGCCTGTCCGGTGCAGATGGTAGTAATATCAGGTTTTACATATTGCATAGTATCATAGATCGCCAGGCCTGCTGTAATCGAGCCTCCAGGGGAGTTAATATAGAGATTTATATCCTTATCTGGGTCTTCGGATTCCAGAAATAGAAACTGGGCAATAATAATATTCGCCATATCATCGGTGACTTGTTCACCCATAAAGATAATCCTATCCTTTAAAAGTCGCGAGTAAATATCATATGCCCTTTCACCCCTGGGGGTTTGCTCCACTACTATTGGTATCAACATTTGGCTCTGTTTCCTTATTAATCTTTTACGCTGTTTTCAGATACCTCTTCTACCTCAGTAACCTTAGCACCTTGAACAAGGTGATTCAAGATCTTTTCAACCAAGAGCTGATTTCTGAATGCATCCACTAAATTGTTTTTTTCATAGTATTGTCGAAGCATAGCGAGATCATTTCCCGTTTGAGCAGCCAGCTCCTGAAAGCCCTCCCTTATATCAGACTCCTCAACTCTTATATCCTCCATCTCAGCTATTTTACCCAATACAAGGTCTTCCTTAACCTTCTGTTCAGCACCTGTCCTTAAATCCTTTCTCAATTTTTCTTCTGAAATCCCAGCTGATTCGAGGGTAGTTCCAGTGCGAAGAGAATTTTGCTTTATGTTAGCTATTGAACGTTCGATTTCGCTTTCAACCATAACCTCAGGGAGCTCGAAATCTACCATGGCTGTTGTCTTCTTGAGGAGTCGGCCTTTTAGTTCCCTATCTATCCTCCTTTCTTCTCGAAGGGTAATATCCTTCCTTACCCTCTTCCTCAAATCCGGCAAGGACCTGAATTCCTTACCCAGACCCGTTGCAAAATCATCATTCAATTCAGGAAGATCCCTTTCTTTGATATCCTGGACGTGGATGCGAAAAGTGATGCTTTTACCAGCCAATCTCCTATCACCAAAATCCTCATCAAAATTTATGAGTATATCCTTTTCATCGTCTTTTTTCAGGCCCACAGTGCCTAATTCGAGTTCGGGATAAAAACGCTTACTTCCCACATGGATCATAAAGTCTTTACCCTTTATACCCTTAAGGGGCTTGTCTTTCCAAAGGCCAACGTAGTCAATGACTGCATAATCCCCTTGTTTTATCCCCCTGTCTTCATTGATGGAAATCAGCTTAGCATGTGCCTCCTTTATCTCTTCAAGACTCTTATCGACATAATCTTCAGAAATATTTAGTATCTCTTTCTCCACGGAGATTCCCATATAGTTCTTTAGCTCAAAGTCCGGCTTTACCTCCATGATGATAGTATATTTGAAGCTTTTGCCTGGTCTTATGGCCTCATCCTCGATAGAGGGGCCTCCTAATGGGAGAAGTTTCGTCTCTTCTATCACGTTGGAAAAAGACTCCTTTATTAGATCATTCTTCAGATCATCCATGATCTCTTTACCAAAGTACTGCTCAAGTATCTTTCTTGGGGCCTTACCAGGCCTAAAGCCCTTAATTTTAACCCTTTTTGAAGCCTGCTTGTAGGCTTGATCCAGTTTCTTAGTTACCTCTTCCGCCTCAATCTCAACATTAAGCCGCCTTTTTACCTGGCTTATTTCCTCAATGCTTGTTTCCATGCTCTCTCACTTGCGTTATTGGGAGGCGTACTGGTGCGAGAGAGGGGAGTCGAACCCCTATCCGACAATGCGGGCTGGATCCTAAGTCCAGTGCGTCTGCCAGTTCCGCCACTCTCGCACTTAGCGCTTGGAAGCATAACCTTAACGATTAATTATTCTCCTCGTATGTGTCAAGAGATAAAACTAAGCAAAGTTCAAAAACCGGGACTACCTATAGGAGATTCTACGCCTTTTTTCAAACCCTCTGCTATTTTTATGTTTTCTGTTCTTAAGGTATAAATCATTTTGGAGGCAAGACCTAAAAACGTGCCAAATGGATAAGATTGTACCGAAGATGACATCTCAATCCTTTTGGTATAGTTTCTGAAAAAGAACGGCATCATCTGGATACTTCCGCATTCCATAGGCACATTGCCATAAGCATTTATCACATGGCCCTTAAGCCTCCATAAAGTAAACAAATGTGCCTCTCTAAAGATAGAGTCATGAAATAGTGCATGGAATTTCTTACACATGCATTCAAAAGAAAGGCTGTTGAGTACACCGACAAATACCTTGTTTCTTGTTACCCTCCCTGCCTCCCTTAGCGCTGCAACAGGGTCATCAAGAAATTCCAATGTGATAATAAGGGTAGCTAAATCGAATTCATTATCCTCAAAAGGTAAATTCTCTGCTCTGCCGATCTTTAGCGAGGCCTTATTACCCAATCTTGACCTGGCAATATCCAGCATATATGGAGAGGCATCAAGGCCGGTTACATCAAATCCTAATCGATAAAAAAGAAGCAGATGATTTCCTGTCCCACAGCCAATATCTAAAATCCTCTCTCCTTTCTGAGGCCTTAAAAGGCGTACGATAAGTTCACTGCTTAACCTATCAAGCAAGATCCCTTCGGGGGATTTTTGCCATGCCTCATAGAGCCGAGCTAATTTCAGGTCAAATACATGTCCCATGAATCGGCTTCACCATAGCCCTGATTAGGGAGCTCAAGAAACTGCCTGTTGCCTCTGGCACAAAAAACTTCAGTCACCCTCCATCGTTCCCTAGTTTTGAAAGCTCTCCATATGCCTGGCAACCATTAATATCGCCTAGTTGGCAGCTTTTTTGAAAATCGCTCCTTGCCATATCGAACATCCCCTTACGTTTGTGCGCCATTCCCCTCGTATGATAAGCTGTGGCCATATCTGGATCCAAGATAAGGGCTTGACTACAATCCTGAATGGCAAGATCAAAGAGGCCCTTCTGGAGGTAAGCCCATCCCCTATTATTGTAGGCGTCGGCATAATCTGGATCTAATGCGATTACCTTATTGTAGTCATCGACTGCCTTGTCGTGCTCACCCATTTCAACATAGACAATTCCCCGGTTGAAATATGAGCTCGTTTCTTCTGGCCTATGAATAATAGCCTCAGTATATGCCTCAACTGCTCCCTCCAGGTCTCCTTCTTGGTATCTCCTATAACCCTTATCGAACCACTCCTCAAGAGTATCTGATCTTATATGCTCTCTGAGCGTTAGTCCCATTCTTGTTTCCTTTTCGTCCGATGGCCCCAGATGGACGAAAAATAGATAGTTAATAAAAACAACCAGACCAAATAGTCCTAACCACATAAATACCCTTTCGGGTGTTAGAGAAGAGATTTCGCGTTTAATTGCGGTCTTTCCCTTCTTGAGGCCTAATGTCCTATATGATCCTTTATCCTTATAATCCTTTATTGCCATGCCAATACAACATGATAACGGAGCAAAGTCACAAGCTGTAAAGAGATAAGAAGGATGCAAGAGTTCTTTTGATAGAATTAAACAAGCCATATACTGAAAGCTGCATTATTGTGACTCTTGCTGAAGAGTTGGCAAAGGGGGCTAGAACAATACCAGCGAGTTGGTGTCCCCAAGCGGATTTGAACCGGAAACTATTTCAGAAGTTTTGGGCTTCCCAAAACCTCGAATCCTTCTGTTTCAAGGGCGCTTATGAGCTTTTCCACACTGGTTTTCT
Source organism: Desulfobacterales bacterium (assembly GCA_030672485.1). GTDB lineage: Bacteria > Desulfobacterota > DSM-4660 > Desulfatiglandales > B25-G16 > JABXJZ01. The sequence goes on from DAOVGH010000074.1 coordinate 4,592, forward strand.
CGGGGACAAAAGCTATGGTCGCTGTGGAAGCAGTAGTGTCGATCTTCACATTCAAGACCCCTTCAACGCCCCTTAGGATAGAACCTATCCTGTCTGGCTCATCCCCTCACCCAGCGCATTCCGGAACGTATAGGCTAACTATTCTCTCAGCCCCCAAAGGGACCTGACTGGAGGCACACGACAATAGAAACATGCACGGAAGCAAAACAAGGGCAAAAATCTCTTTTCTTTTCCTCATATCCTCATTTCTCACTCAATAATAGTAGTGCTCAGGGATTTCTCCCCTTCACCAAGATCTGTCCCCCTCCCCCTGTGGACTCGTGATGTTACCTCCTTTACGGATAGATAGGCATTTCCAGGTGAGAGCGGTTTAGGGTAAAGTCGCCCGTGTGGCACATGATCTAAGATGCCATAAGGCCAATAAAAAAACAAGGCTGAATTGTTGCGAAAAAGATAGGGAGAGCGGGGTATGAATTATTGGATGAATGAGCAGCGGTTGTAAAAAGCAGGGGTGGTGAGCGTTAAAGAAAAAGATACTCCCTAAGGGATTTGAGTTGAAAATTTTATCTATTATGATAAATTTCAAAAATAAATTTAGTTAAGAGGGAGGTAGTTATGGCGAGCTTAAATAAGGTAATGTTAATAGGTAACCTTGGCGCTGATCCAGAGATAAGGTACACACCAAGCGGTGCGGCTGTTGCTAACTTTAGAATGGCCACAAAGGATCAATGGACGAGTAAAGAAGGGGAAAAGCAAGAGAGAACCGAATGGCATAGGATCGTAGCCTGGAGAAGGCTGGGAGAGATCTGTGGGGAATATCTGCATA
>DAOVGH010000078.1 GCA_030672485.1 Desulfobacterales bacterium
GCCCTCCCTGCCCTGTGGAATGTTTACCCCGTTAAACGCGTAGCCTGTTTAACTGGGGCGCAGCCTATTCCTCTGGGGTCAGCGGAAAGCAAAAAACAACTAAACCTCAGCGTCCTTTGCGTCTCTGCGGTGAACTATTACAAGCCATCTTTATTCAGAATGCATAGGAGATCTTAAATATGGTTGACCAGGAGCAAGCAGTTATCTTATCATCTACATCATATGTGGTTCCCACAAAGGGTCCAGCGTAAAATCTCTGATGTTGTCTCCCGCTGGTGTCGATATCTACATATTCTCCTCCCAGGCCTAGAATCCAACGAGAGCGAAATTTCCAACCTAACATAACGTTAACCAAGTATGCCTCACCCTCACAATCTCCCTCATGCAACTTATATCTTAAGATATGATTGTCTCTATCCTCCGCCTTTGCCCAATCAGAGTAAGCAAAGGCAAGATGCAATTGAAATTGGTTATTCCTACCAAGGAGTAAATCAGAACTGAGACCTATGTAAGGAATCTTGTATGTAATTTCGTAATCTAAGACTCTGCCTGCCCCGTATACCGGAGTAGTCCAGTACATACCCCTTAAACCATATATCTCATATTCAAACTTCTGAGATCTATAACCAATCATCGGACCAAGGGTCCACCTATTCCCACACCTGAAATGATACGCATAATTTATATCGAGGATTGTTCCCTGTACCTGGGCATCTGACTCTGTATACATATCCCTCCCTGCATGGGGAGGCTCACCACATACGGCATCATTCTCAATCCAATCTGAATCTTTCATAGTTCCTGCATTTTCACTAACAGTGCGGAGCCAGGCGAGGCAGAACTGACCTTTGGTCTGGCTGGAGTTTTTCTCATGCCGACTTCCTACAACCAAACTCACGCCTGCCGTAAGATTATTCAGCGGAAATTCCAGTTCACTTGCCCAGGAACCCAATACTGGATCATCTCCGCTAATATAATATGTAGAATCACCATGCACATATCTGGTCTCAAGTCCAATCTCTACGAAAACGTTTGATCCCGAAGATCTAGCCGGAATACTGAGCAAACAAGCCGCTGTCGCAATCACGATAAAATATCTCATCGAAGCTGTCCCTGGTAAAAGATCTTATCGGCCTTTGGCAACAAGTACCTTCAAGGATACGTATTGTTCTAGGGAGGATAAGTTAGGCGGCGCTGATGAGTTTACTTCCGCGATAACAAAAAAGCTTAGATACAGATCTAAGCCCTTAAATTCCTTTGGTAGCGGGGTCAGGATTCGAACCTGAGACCTCCGGGTTATGAGCCCGACGAGCTACCAGACTGCTCTACCCCGCGTCATTTAAACTGCTATTATAGTATTAATTCGCCGTTAGTCAAACAAAAAATTAGTAAAATTATTCGATATGGTAACCAGCTGTTTTCATCGCGTGTAAATAATAGCTCATGGTCTGGGGTGATATTTTTCATGAATCTCTTTTAATCTTTCCCTGGCTACATGGGTATAGATTTGGGTTGTAGATATATCAGAATGTCCTAACATGATCTGGACTGATCTCAGATCCGCCCCTCCTTCCAGGAGATGGGTAGCAAATGAATGCCTTATTGTATGGGGAGTAACTGTCTTAGTAATCCCAGCCTTTAGGGCATAATTCTTTATAATCTTCCAAAATCCCTGTCTTGTCATAGGTTTTCCTCTGCTATTAAGGAAAAGGTATGGTCCCGCTTTAGCAGGATCCTTCTTTAAAAAAGAGGGCCTGCCCCTTGTTAGATAGCCATTTAGAGAATCTATGGCTTTAGTACCCATAGGAATGATTCTTTCCTTGGAACCCTTGCCTATTGTCCTGACATAGCCGACTTTCAGATTTATATTGGTCATTTTGAGGCCTATCAATTCGGTAACCCTTAACCCTGTCGCGTACAAGAGCTCTAAGATAGCCTTATCCCTCTTTCCCATAATAGCCGTGGTATCAGGCTGTAAGAGAAGGGCCTCCATCTCATCCCTGCTTAGAATATCTGGTAGATGTTGATATAGCTTTGGTATGCCCAGTAACCTGGCTGGATTGGAGTCGATTTTCCCCTCGGATACCAGAAAACGGTAAAACATTCTAATGGAAACAAGATTCCTGGCTAGAGATCTGGGTGCTAGCTGGGACCTTTTTTCACCTATATAGGATAGCAAATCCTGCTGGTTAATTTGAATGGGAGAGACCCCTCTGCGTTTTAAAAAATCAAAAAAGTTGACGAGGTCGTGATTGTAGGCCAAGATCGTATTTGTAGCCAGACCCCTCTCTACCTTAAGTTGATTGATAAACTGATCTAGCAGTTGATTTTCAGGATAGTCTTTCGTTACGGACATAGTCCATCTTCCCTAGAACGGATAAAAATTCTCGCTGGTTGTCAAAACTCGTACACCGTCTTCCTCAAGGATGACCATTTCCTCCAACCGGACACCACCCTTTCCCGGTACATATATGCCGGGCTCAATGGTAAAGACCATCCTCTCCCTTAATACCTCTTGCTTCAGCGGTCCAAGAGCAGGCCTTTCATGCGGAGCCAGGCCAATTCCATGACCAAGGGAATGGCCAAAAAAATCACCAAAACCAGCCTTTTTTATAACATCCCTGGCAATAGAATCCGCCTCGGTACTTTCTATTCCAGGCCTTATAGACTCTAATGCTGAACCCTGCGCCTCTCGAACAATGTGGTAGATATCCTTAAGGTACGATGAAGGATTGCCTAAAAAAATGGTCCTCGTCATATCCGAGCAGTAGCCATCAACCCTGGCCCCCACATCAAAGATTATCGGTTCACCCTCCCCTATTCTTCTGTCTGTAGGCACTGCATGAGGTAACGCACTATTCGGGCCAGAGGCTACGATAGGTGGGAAGGCAACTCCATCAGCACCCTGCTCTCGCACGAGGGTTTCAATCCTCCAGGCAATGTCCCTTTCAGACTGACTGGGCCTTGACTCCTCGATTACCTGCGCAAGAACATCTGCTATGAGCTGGGCCGATCTCCCCAGTACCTCCACTTCCCCTGGTTCTTTAATCTCCCTCATCTCCTCCACAAAACCGGGGAGCGGGATGAACTCTACAGCAGGGGAATGCTTGGCGGCCTTTTCTTTTGCCTTTTCATAGAGATCCCAGATCAAGTAACCACCTTCAAACCCTAACCTTCGTGTTTTCAAGCGGTCAAAGATCTCGGATAATGAATTAATTACGCCTTCTCTATGAGTTATGACCTCAAAGCCAGCCGCCTCTTCCTGTGCCTGGGTCGTGTATCGGGAATCGGTTAGTAAAAGGGCCTGATCCGGCGATATAAAGAGGGAACCTGAGGACTCAGTTAACTGTCCGTCACCTGCCTTGAAGCCGGAGAGATACCTGCGATTCTCGGGCTGGGTAATCCAGATGGTGTCCACTTCAAGACTATCGAACTTGCTTCTTAAGGAGCTTAAACGATTCTCAAATACAGGCTGGTTCATTTGCGTCTAACTCTATAAATACACCAAAGCCTTCAAAGGGGCAGAGAGGCTAGAGAATTACGACGGTGGGACCATTGCTTATGGCCCGGATCTATCCTGAATATGTTGTCTGCACAGTCGAATGGCCTCAACAGGATTCAATGTCTGGGCATCGGCTCCTACCTCCTTGCTGGCAAACCCTGTTGTAACACCTCCACCGATAATCACAAAGGTGCTTTCCCGGAATCCCTTCTCCACCAAAAGAGAGATGGCCTCCCTCATCGAGACAAGGGCCGGTGTGATAAGCGCCGAGAGGGCAAGGATACGTGTCTCTGTCTCTCGGAGCTTCTCGACAAAACTTTCAGGGGGCACATCAACGCCGAGGTCATGAACGGTAAAGCCCTGGGCCCGCATCATGGTTATTACGATGTTCTTCCCCAAATCGTGGATATCACCTCGAGGAGTGCCAAAGACCACCGCTACCTTAGAATCCTGCATGTCGTGGTTTGACGCGAGACTTGGCTTGAGCATAGCGCTGACGGCCTTAAAGACCTCGGCGGAATAGATAAGTTCGCTGAGAAAGAATTCGCCGGCCTCGAACCGCTTTCCTACCTCTTCCATTGCCTCTCGGCATTGCTTCAGGATGCCAAGGGGATCGGCTCCAGATCCAAGCTCCTTTTCCACGAGGTCAGTAGCATCCTGCCTCTTCATGCGCAGAAATGCCTCTTTCAATTTCCCTCCCATCGTCATCTCCCTTTTCTCTGCTCATATATATTTTGAACGGGCATAATCGGATCTTTTCGATTCTAGGAGGTAAGGTGTAAGCGATTGGCTACGTTTCAGGACTTTCCCTCATAGGTCTTTGCCACCTCGATCATCATCTTCACATTTTCAAACTTGGCATCTACAGGGCACTCGCAACCGGTGGTCAGAAAGAATCCTCCTCCCTTTCCCACCACGTCGATGAGCCTCTGACAGTAGTCGCGCACTTCCTCAGCTGTTCCTAAAGTCAGAAGGGAGGCAGGGACATCGCCGCTGATGCACATATGTCCACCGAGGATCTCCTTTGCCTTGAACATATCAGTCGTTCCGTCTAGATCGCATACGCACTTGCCTTTGGGCAGTTGTTTTAGATATGGAAGGTTCAAGCCCCAATCGGTGTCGAAATGGAACCATGGAGTCAGGCCCTCCGAGACAAATGCATCCACATACCGCTGAAGGTAGGGCCATTCAAATTGCTCAAAAATATCGAGGCGGTAGTAAAATCCAGAGCCACGCTCCAGGACGATAAAGACCAGCGGGATCTTGGTCAGCGCGGTGACATCCAAGGCGTTCTGAATAAGATCATCACATGAGGCGTCCATAGCAGCCTTGACCTTTTTCGGAACCTCGTAGAGATCCAACGTAAACTGGGTCAAGCTTCGGCACATGGAAAAGGCCATGATAGAAGAATCCACATAGGCTCCGAACAGGGGAAATATGCCTTGGTTGTGGCAGGCCTCCACCTCTTTGACATATTGGTTCAAAAGACGGTTCTGAGTGGAAACGAGTCGATCTATGCTGCGTCCGCTCATTTTTTCGTAGTGCTCATCCCAGAACGCGTTCCAGCCCAAGGCAGCCAGCTTGTCATAATCGTCCCTGGTGAAAAGCTCCCTTTCGTCGATTTGATTCAGGGCGTCCTCAGGAAGATCTCTTCCAGGGATCAGATTTCTTGCCGGTGCCGAACACAATCTCCCCCCGATCATAGGCCAATACAAGTTGGGCTTGTAGAGCTTGTCGAATCCTCCCAGATCGTCGAAAGTATCTAACATGGCCTTAAAGCCCTTGTCCAGGTCGCGCCATGCCTCCCCCTGGGTCAGACCCTGGCAACGAGCGGCGAAGGCGGTCATCAATGGCATGACAGGCACCCGGTCTGGCATTTCAAGCGCCACCACCGCTTCAAACCGCTCTTGTCTCGACATGCTCTCTGGAATCATCATGACGCTCCAACCCGCAATTTGCCGGCAAAAATGGAGGACAACCAAAAAATAAGCCCCACCACCGTGGGGCTAAAGCAGTAAATACTCACATGTGGTGCCGAAGACGGGACTCGAACCCGTACAGGCATACACCCACTAAGCCCTGAACCTAGCGCGTCTACCAATTCCGCCACTTCGGCAAAAACGGCCTTGCTATTTCGTATAAAAGAATTTAGCCTTATGCACAACATTTGTCAACAATTTAAGTGGCCTAATTTTCGAATCTAACGGAGTTCCTGATGAAACAAGATCTGGAATACTTATTGGATATTGCCAGGCAAGTAGCCCGGTTAGGGGCAGAGAGAATAAGCGATATCTACCAACAATATCTGTCAGGTCAAAATATTGATATCAGAGAGAAGAGCAAAGATGATCCTGTAACTGCTGCAGATATGGCCGCAAATCAGATTATCACACAAAGGCTCAGCAGCATCTTCCCCAACCACGCTGTTCTAACAGAGGAAGACCCTGGTACGTGGGGTGAAACAGGATCTGAATGGGTCTGGATGATTGATCCGCTGGACGGCACCAGGGATTTCATCAAGGCTAATGGTGAATTCGTTACCATGGTTGGTTTAACACGCGCTGGTGAACCGACCATTGGTGTAGTGGTAGAACCAGGTACTGGATTAGAGCTTTACGCATGTAAAGGTATGGGAGCCTATAGAGGTTGGCTATCTCAAGGAGATAAGTCAACAAGGGTAAAGATGTCTGATACTGCAGATCTGAAACATTTACGTATTGTAGTCAGCCGTTCACATAGGGACCCCAAGGTAGATACATTCATTCAATTGCTGGCTATCCGGGATGAGATTCCGTCAGGAAGTGTGGGCAGAAAAGTGGCCATGGTCATTAGTGGCGAGGCAGATATATATGTGCACCCTTCTGGGGGGACAAAGCTATGGGATACCTGTGCCTGTGAAGCCATTGTTTCCGAGGCCGGAGGTGCCCTCCTTTCGGGCACTGGGGAGCCGATAAGTTATCTCAGATCATCCGGGGATTTTGAAAATCGCTATGGCCTGCTGGTATGTTCACCCAATATCCTGGATAAAGTAATCTGGGCGTCTAAGAAGGCCTGGGGATTGATTTAATGGTATAATTTTAAGTGACTAAAGTGTCTAAAGTTATAACTGACTGAGTGAACTCAACAAACTCAATGAATGCAACAGACAATGCGTTTTTTTAATTAAAGCTGATTCGCCCTCAAAGGAAAGAAAAAAACAAAACCTCAGCGCTCTTTGCGTCTCTGCGGTGAGCTATTAAAAAACAATAAGTTACATCATAGAGTTAATGTTATTTATAAAACTCAACAATTGCTCTGGTAAGGCCATCTACCGTATACTCATCAGGCACTACGCTTACCTTTAGCCCCGCTTCGGTTGCCCTTTGAGCAGTAACCGGCCCTATACAGGCAATTTCCATCTTTCGGATTTCCTCGGAGATCGGTTTACCCTTGACCAGGGCCAAGAAATTGGTAACGGTGGAGGGGCTGGTAAAGGTAATCATGTCTGCCTTTCCGTTTTTAAATACCTTGCCTATTAGATCCTGACTATATTCTGGCTGCACTGTCTGATATGCCTCAACCACATCTACTATAGCCCCCAAGCCCTTGAGTTTCCTGGCAATATAGTCCCTCGCTATTAAAGGTCTTGGCAGGAGAATCCTTTTTCCCCCAAGGGAGTATCTTTCCAATTCTTCAACTACGGACTCGGCCCGGTACTTGTCAGGAACCAGATCAGGACAAACCCCCCTACCCATCAAAGCCCTCTTAGTCTTGGGTCCTATAGCCCCAATCTTGATCCCGTTAAGATATCTGGCATCCTTCTTCGCTGAATGCAATCGTTCAAAAAAGTATCTAACCCCGTTGGCGCTTGTAAATAAAATCCAGTCATACGCGGAAAGATCCTCTATTGCCCTATCCAGCTGCTTCCAGCTTGAGGGGGGCGCTATTTTTATGGTTGGAAATAGCAGATGCTGGGCACCTAGCTCAGATAGGGTCTTGATAAAGCCCTCTGCCTGACCCTCTGGTCTTGTAACCAATATCCTCTTGCCAAATAGCGGTTGAGATTCAAACCAATTGAAATGGCTCCTTAGGTTTACCACATCACCAACCACAATCACCCCTGGTGGTATAAGATCCGCATCCTTCACCTTTTGACCAATATCGGCAAGGGTCCCGGTTATTACCCTTTGACTCGGCGTGGTACCGTTGCCTATAACTGCCACTGGGGAATTTGATGGCCGGCCACCGTGTATCAACCTCCTCGCTATCTTATCCAAATTGCCAATTCCCATAAGGAACACCAGGGTCCCCGGTGATTTAGATAGGGCATCCAAGTCAATAGTGGACTTTCCTTTAGAGGGGTCCTCATGCCCCGTTATGAAGCACGCAGTAGAGGAATAATCTCTGTGTGTCAAAGGTATACCTGCATAAGCAGGGACTGCTATTGCCGATGTTACCCCGGGAATTATCTCAAATTCTATCCCCGCCCTAGAAAGCTCCATGGCTTCCTCCCCACCTCTCCCGAAGACAAAAGGATCACCACCTTTTAACCTTGCTACAGTTGAGCCCCTATGTGCCTTCTCAATCAGAAGATTGTTTATCTCCTTTTGGCTCGTTGTGTGCCTGCCACTCTTCTTGCCTACACATATAATCTCTGCATCACTATCCCCGAGAGATAGAAGTGATTCACTTACAAGGTAGTCATGAACGATGACATCGGCCTTTTGAAGACATTCCTTCCCCCTTACGGTGATGAGGTCAGGATTGCCCGGCCCAGCCCCTATAAGATAAACCATTCCTTTCGCCTTATTATCCTTCACATCCTTCACCTTTTGATGCAGGTATAAAAAGTGTTTGTTGGGTTTGTTTTAAACATTCTTGTTATATTGGTTTGATTGGTTTCTACTGAACTTTAGGCACCTTATCAGCCTGAGGCTGATTTAGCTCACTTTAGGCACTTCTTATCAGGTTTCGCCATACATGTCATCCAAGATTTCCCTTGCCCCTGCATCTAAGAGCTTATTGGCCAGGGTTGCTCCAAGTTCCCTGGCTTTCTTCGGTGGACCAATAACCACATCGCGAAATATAGTGCTTCCATCAAGATTAGCCACAAGACCATCTAAATAGAGGGAACCATCCTTGAATCTTGCAAGGCCAGCAACAGGGACCTGACAGCCACCTTTTAGGCCCCCCAGAAAAGAGCGCTCGGCTTCTACTGCTACCATTGTTGGATAGTGACCCAAGAACGCTAACATATCCCTTGTTTCATGATCATCCCGCCTTAACTCGAGACCTAAAGCGCCTTGCCCAATTGCAGGCAACACGAGATCAAACGAGAAAGATTGAGTTATCCTATCCACAAAGCCTATTCGCTTTAAACCAGCTGCGGCAACAACAATTGCCTGAATATCAATGGAGTGCAACTTTCCAATCCTGGTGTCCAGATTTCCCCTTAGAGGAACAATCTTGAGGTCGGGCCGATAATGGAGAAGCTGGGCAGAACGTCTCAAACTGCTTGTGCCTATATGGGACCCCTCTGGTAGATCTTTAAGGGGTATATTGTCCTTTGAGATCATAACATCATGTGGATCTTCTCTCTCAGGGATAATTCCGATATCGAGATTTTCGGGTAGGTCAGCAGGCACATCCTTTAGGCTATGAACAGCTACGTCTATCTCTCCGCTTATGAGGGTCTCTTCTATCTCTTTTACGAATAACCCTTTCCCGCCGATAGTGCTTAACGCTCTATCAAGTATCCTATCACCCCTTGTTTTTACCTTTATTACGTCAACCTCGGTACCAGGATATTGTGCCGAGACCCTATCAATTACCCATTTGGTTTGGGCAAGCGCCAGTTGGCTCGCCCGTGTGCCGATCCTGATAGACATAGTCATTATTTAAGTGCCTAGAGTGCCTAAAGTGAGCTAAATCAGCCTCAGGCTGATAAAGTGCCTAAAGTTTAAACACAAAATAAATGAACTAAGGTAGCTCTAAAACAGATGTGAAAATAGCAACTAATTCCAGTACTCATGTTAAAATTTCATTTCCATAACTTTAGCTCATTTTAGGCACTTATAACTTTAGGCACTTTTCTTTGAGATTAAGAACCGCGCGATTTCGAGATCCTGGGGTGTGGTTACTTTTATATTGTCCTCCTCCCCCTCAATTATCTTCACCGGGATCCCCATTTTCTCAATCAGAAAAGAGTCGTCCGGTGCCTCTTCCCAACCATGTTTGAGTGCCTGTTGATGAGCCAGATTTATATCCTCCCATCTGAAGATCTGGGGTGTCTGAATTAACCATAGGCGCCTTCGATCGATCGATCCCAGGACCCGACCCTGGCTATCTATCTCCTTAACCGTCTCTTTGACGGATAAACCGGTAATCACTGCCCTAAAATTTTCAGCGGCCTTGATTACCCTTTGCAGGAGCCCATCTGTAACCAGAGGCCTGACGCCATCATGGATAAGCACCCACCTACAGCAATCAGTAATAGCCTCAACTCCTTTCCTTACAGAGTCCTGCCTCCTTTTTCCCCCGGCAATAACCTTAGAAACCTTGCCCAGTTCATACCTATCCACTATCTCCCTGAGGCAATAATCAACATCATCTCGAGAAATCACAACCACAATCCCGTCAACCAAATTGCATTTTTGAAAATGACTCAGTGTAACCGCTAAAACTGGCCTCCCGCACAGGTCTATAAACTGCTTTGCCTTTCCCAAACCCATCCTGACGCCTGAGCCTGCGGCGGGAATGACTGCAATTACCCGGTTGGGGAAATCAGTGCTGTTTTGGCTGGCCATGGTTGGAAGCAGGTCTTTTCCCTGAAAAGCAAACCCCGTTAGAAGGGCGGCGCCTTAAACCTCGCCCTCAATAAGGAATCAAAGTTTTATCTCACCCCTCCATAAATGGCGGGGCTTTCTAACGGGGTAAACTTCTAAGGGTGGAGATGTCTTATGTGGGTCTAAGCCTGGGATAGCTTTCTCATCCTTTTCTTTGCTCTATTTATCCTCCTCCTCAATATATCAGTCATCCGCTTATCTTTTGCCTCCCTAGCCTCCGCTCTTCTTCCCTTAAGTTCAACGATCTTTGTCTTTAGCTGTTTGACAGTGATTCCTGTCTTTTCAACCTCTTCTTTTGGGGCCTTTTCCTCCTTAATTCCCTCTACCTCTTTAATTGCCGCCAGTAACTCAGCCTTCTTCATTGCATGAACGCCAACCAGGTCAGTGCTTTCAGCGGCCACCATCCTCAACTCCTTGACGGTCATCCGTTCCAAATCTCTTACCTTAACCTCTTTTTCTTTCTTTTTTTCCTCTGCCACCACAATCATCTCCTTACATTACTCTATTTCTTAAAAAATGGCTTAAACAGATCAATCGGGATCGGAAACAGGGTAGTTGAATTGCTCTCAGCTGAAACCTCCCTCAGGGTTTGAAGATATCTCAGCTGGAGGGCATAGGGAAAATCTTGTATCTTGACGGCTGCCTCTGCCAGCTTGGTAGCGGCCTGAAACTCACCTTCGGCATCAATGACCTTTGCCCTTCTCTCCCTTTCGGCCTCTGCCTGCTTGGCCATAGACCGCTGCATCTCGGCAGGAAGATCAATGTGCTTTACCTCCACATTAGAGACCTTGATGCCCCAGGGA
>DAOVGH010000061.1 GCA_030672485.1 Desulfobacterales bacterium
AAAAAGGGGTCTTCAAAAGATGGAAAGAGAGCACAGAAAGAAACTGTATGAATTATGTAATGCCCTTGAAGGGGAAGGGATAGAGGCGGAAGCTCACCTCTACATCGGCGATGTTACTCAGAGTCAAGATGCCGCCCGGGAATATGAGGCCACTCTCATTGCCACAGGGACAACTCGCAAGAGTGCCTGGCAGGCGAGGTGGTTGAGAAGTGTTTCCCAGGAGCTGGCAGAGCTATCAGGATTGCCCACCCTATTAGTTCCTTAGTACGTGGAGCCCTGGCAATCCAGGCTATGGAAGGTGATTATTAACCGGAATTTCAAAAAATCAACTTCTGGAGGAATGGAGTGTTGGAGCATTGGAGTAATGGATAGTAAAGCGAAAGAATTACTTTCTTATTCCACTAATCCCACTATTCCAGTACTCCATCATTCCCTGGCCCAGACCCCTGGCCCAGACCTGGCATGCCAAGATATGGTAATGGAAAGTGAGGCGTTTATAAGCAGTGAAAACAGTTGCATATTCACATCCCGTCGCACCAGGGCAGGCTGGCTTGCAGGGCTGGAGTTCAGCGGACGCCACTTCCAAAATATTACAACAATAGCAGCTTATTCCAGGCAAGTCGCGCCAGGGCAGGCCAGTACTCCAATTCGGAGGGGGATACGATGAGAGATATCTTACAGAATTCTAACATTGCTATTGTGGGTGGAGGTAGGGTCTGTAAGGCTATCCTTAAAATTGTCCTGGGAGAGAATTCTATCGGCCAGAAACTGAACATCTTAGGTGTAGCTGATATTGATGATAAGGCTGAGGGTTTCATATATGCCAGCGAGAACGGGATATTCACTACCCTGGATTACAGGGATCTTTATAAGATTAGGGGGCTCGATTTAGTTATCGAGTTGACAGGGGATAATAAGGTTCTGGAGGAACTCAAGGCAACCAAACCAGCAAAAGTAAGGTTGATAGATCACTTCGAGGCCATGTCAGTCTGGGACTTTCTTCAGATAGAGGAAGAAAGGGTAAGGATCAAGAGGGATCTAAGGAAACATATAAGCGATCCAGATAAGATCGAGAAGGAGTTTGCCCTATTCTCCCATCAGCTTGCCAGAATTGTGGAGGAAAGGACCAGGCACCTGCAGGCCGTAGAGAGGGAAATCGTTGAGAGGGAGAGGGCCCTATCGCAGATAATCCAGGGAAATACCATACCTACCTTTGTTATAAATAAAGATCACATTGTCACCCACTGGAACAGGGCCTGCGAAAGGTTAACTGGCTATAAGGCAGAGGAGATAGTTGGAACAGATAAACAATGGCTGCCCTTCAGGCCGGAGGAAAGGCCGATAATGGCTGATGTGATAGTAGATGAAATGGAAGAGGAAGAGATAAAGAGATATTACGGTGATACCTGGAGGAAGTCAGCCCTCATCGAAGGCGCGTATGAGTCAGAGGAATTCTTTCCACACATAGGTGAGAAGGGCAAATGGCTCTTCTTTACGGCTTCGCCGATTAAAGATGCCGATGGGAAGACGGTGGGCTCAATTGAAACCTTGTGGGATACTACCGAGCGCAGAGATGCTAGGGAGGCATTGCAAACCGCCCATGATGAGCTGGAGCAGAAAACGGAAGAGCTTGAGCACGCAAACATACAACTTAAGAAGTTTGATGAGCTCAAATCTACATTTCTCGCAAACATGTCTCACGAGCTCAGGACACCGTTGAATTCCATTATCGGCTATACGGATCTTGTCTTAGATAGGGTAGATGGAGATATCAGTGAGGAGCAGGAGAAGAGCCTCACAAAAGTACACAATAATGCCAAATATCTCCTTAAGTTAATCAATGATATCTTGGATATATCCAGGATTGAATCCGGAAGGGTGGAATTAGACCTAAGACCGGTTAATATAAGGGATCTTATCCAAGATATGGTCTCCGTCCTTGAACCATTGATTAAGAACAAGGGCTTGTTAATAGATGTGGATTTCGATAAAGGGTTGCCCACGGCGTACGCAGACCCGGATAGGGTCAGGCAGGTGGTGACAAATTTACTTGACAATGCCATTAAATTTACCTCAGAGGGGAGTATCACCATACATGCCAGACCCTCTGAGATAGGAATTGAAAAGAGCGAGCCGACCAAATTCGTCGAGGTTTGTATTTCGGATACTGGGAAAGGAATAAGGAAAAGAGATCGGAATAAGCTCTTCGATAAGTTTAAACCGCTCGATACCTCACCCACCAGTCAATACAGAGGGGCTGGCCTAGGGCTCAGCATCTGCAAAGGGCTGGTTGAAATGCAGAAGGGAACTATCTGGGTAAAGAGCAAATACGGACAGGGCAGTACATTTTGTTTCACATTGCCGGCAGGGGAAGAGGCTGCTAAGCTGGATTATGAAGAGGCGAGCATAGCAGAAGGGGTCATGCCCTCTAAAACGCCAGCCGAGACAAGGGTTTTGGTGGTAGATGATGAACCGGATCAAGTTACGTTGATCAGCAAGATATTACAAGAAGAGGGTTACCAAATTGCAAAGGCCTACGATGGAGAACAGGCCATTGAATCAGTTAAACGCTCTCAACCCGATCTCATTATCTTGGATTTAATGATGCCAAACGTGAATGGCTTCGAGGTAATTGAGTATCTTAAAGCGGGTGAGGAGACCAGGCAGATCCCAATTATAGTAATTACTGGCAAGGAGTTGACCAGAAAACAGACACAGGAGTTAGATGGAAAGGTGGAGAGGATTGTGAAGAAGGGGATACTCGGCATGGAAGAGATCCTCGAAGTAGTGAAGAGAACCATCGAAACATTTCGAGTGGCTTAAGCCGGGGGTAGTGATGAACGATAGGGAAATCACGGAAGGTTCATTAAAAAAGGTCTTAGTGGTGGAGGATAATCAGGATAATCGGGAAATGGTGGTCAAGGCCTTGAAGTTCAATGGCTATCAGGTAATCGAAGCAGTTGATGGGCAAGAGGCTATAGAGAAAGCAAAGGCAGAAAACCCGGATCTGATTCTTCTCGATATTTACCTTCCCAAGATGGATGGTTATGAGGTGACAAAAAGACTAAAGGGCGATTACGAGGTTAGGAGTATTCCAATAATTGCCCTGACAGCCCATGCAATGAAAGGCAACAGAGAGGAGGCCTTAGCCGCCGGTTGTGATGGCTACATCCCTAAGCCCATCGATGTCCGAGAATTACCTAAACAAATCGAGCACTTCCTGAAGCCTAATCCATAATCCATTGATGGAAACCGAAATGACTAACAAGAGCAAGATATTAATAGTGGATGATGATGCTGATACTGTGGAATTGCTGACCAAGAGGTTGCGTGCTGAAGGGTACTATACCTCAGAGGCCTATGATGGGGAGCAGGCCCTGCGACAGGTAGGGGAATATCAACCTGACTTAATAATACTAGATATAAAGATGCCCAAAATAGATGGCTATGAGGTATGTAGAAGGCTAAAAGGTTCCGAAGATACCAAGCTCATCCCCATTATTATGCTAACGGTGAAACGCAAGATACCTGATAAGGTGAAGGGATTAGACGTTGGGGCAGATGATTATATGCCTAAGCCCTTTGATCACAGAGAACTCTCACACAGGGTCAGGTACTGGACTGCAGTCAAGATGGAGGTGGAGGAAAGAGTAAGGGAGATAAAACGGCTGGAACAGGAACTCATCAAATCTGAAAGGTTGGCGGCTATCGGCCAAACCGTAGCCAGTCTTGCCCACTATATCAAGAATATCTTGTTTGGCCTAAAAGGTGGTGTCTATTTGGTAAACGTAGCCTCTAAGGAAAATGAGACGGATTCTCTGAAGACCGGTCGGGAAATGATAGAGAGGAATATAGGCAGGATTTCCGATCTGGTTCTTGATCTACTCGAGTATTCCAGAGAACGAGAGCTGGAATATGAAAACTGTTTTCCCAATGAGATTGCGGATGAGGTCTGTGGGCTTATGGAAGCGAGGGCAAAAGAATATGGCGTTGAGATTATTAAGGACTTTGATCCATCCATGCGAGAGGTACTTCTGGATCCCAGAGGTATTCATCGGTGTTTGCTTAACCTGGTTTCCAACGCCATCGATGCCTGCCTTTTTGACTCTAACAAAGAGAAGAAATGGGTGGTGCAGGTAAGGACGATCCTTCAAAATGATGGCACGGTCAGATTTGAGGTCTCTGACAACGGTTGTGGTATGGATGAGGAAGTCAAAAAGAAGCTATTTACTAATTTTTTTAGCACCAAAGAGGGAAGAGGTACTGGTCTTGGTCTCCTGATTACCCAGAAGGTAGTTCAGGAACATGGTGGAACCATCACTGTAGACTCACAACCCGGAAAGGGGTCAACGTTTACCATTCGATTGCCATGTACGGATGTATCGACACCGGGAGCGATGGCAAAAGAGAGTCATGAAAGCTGATTCTAAGCTGAGAGATACTAAAAGGAGGATACATCATGAAGAGGGTTCTTATTGTTGACGATGATATAGATGTGACAACGCTTGTGTCAAAACTTGTGGAAAGAGCCGGCTATGAGGCCGTGGTAGCCAAGAACGGTGTACAGGGCATGGGTAAAGTAAGGGAGGGTAAACCGGATTTGATTATTTTAGATATCTTGATGCCAAAGCAGAGTGGAGTCAGGATGTATCGCGAATTGAAGACCGATGAGCCTTTAAAGGATATTCCTGTGATCATGCTCTCTGCTATAGCCCCGAAAAGCTTCTTTCGCTCCCAGAAAGTATTAGATGAATTTGCTGGTCAATCCGTACCCGAACCCGAAGCTTACATTGAAAAACCAGAAGAACCGGAGGAACTGGTAGAGTTGATGAAGAGGATCTTGGGATAACGCAAATGCGGTGCCCTGCCATAGTAAGGCCCATCTTCCTTGTTATTAAAGATATCCTGCCGATTGTTTCGTCGTTTCTTATCTACCTGCAATGCGCCAGGCTTATTCCGTTTCAATCCTTTCCAGGAATTCGCGTGCACCCCTATGGGAGGGGTTAATTTCCAGGATCTTTCGAAGGTGCTCACTGGCCTTTTGCAGTTCACCCATATCCGCATAGAGTATACTCAGGTACAATCGAGCATCCACGTGGGCTGGATCGAGGTTGAGTGCTTCCAAAAACTCCTTTTCTGCCAGTTTGTCGGCAACACTTCTTTGATAGGCAATGGCTAGCCCAAAGCGGTTATCAGCACTGTCGGGATTGATGTCCAAGGCCCTTTTAAAGGCACCAATGGATTCTTCTATCTGATTCAACTCCCCGTATGCCATACCCAGGTTAAAGAAGATCCCGTCTTGCTTAAATCCGAGGTCAATGGCCTTCTCGTAATGGAGTATCTCCTTCACGTGGTTTTCCATCTGGCCATATGCATATCCAAGGTGGTACCAAGCAAGTCCGTTGGCAGGCTCTTTCTCCAGAAACCCTTGATGAAGAAGAATGCCAGCCTCATAATCTTCCCGCAGCATGGCATCGTCGGCCTCCTTATCGCAAGTCCATGTTTTCTCAAGGACAGGCCTCTTTTTCAGGACAGCCTTCGAACACCCCACATATGAAAGGAGACCAGCCAAGGAGAATACAAGGCCGGACAGATACACAAGCTGAAAGATTCTCTGGATACCTCGGGACATCCTGTCTTAAATTACCATACCTTTCCACGTTGGTCTTTACATAGGCCCAATGTAAGAGGGCATACGGTCCGTTTCTTGAAGGAAGCTTTTCTATTTCTTCTAACAAAATGGGGAGAAATTGACAACACATATCGCCTTTTTGTTTTGTCTTGACTAAAGGCCATAATTGAATTACACCTAAGCCCTTGAAATGCTGTTCAATTGGAATGATGGAGCGGGGCAAAGCCCCTCAGTTCATTTGTTTAGGACTTTGTAACCGAAAGGAAGCCTTTGTTAATGGATGAATCAAGCGGGCTTATCAAGGAAATAAAGAAAAAGGTCAAGGAATTAAGGTCAAAGGGCCTTAATCTTTACCCATCAGGCTTCAGGAGAGATATAACAGTAGGGGAGGTAGTGAATCGTTTCGGTAAAATGGATAATAATGAACTCGAGCGGACGACTGATATCTTCACTCTGGCCGGAAGGGTGATGTCCATCAGGGATTTTGGGAAAGCATTTTTCATCCATATTAAGGACGGAACTGGCAAACTTCAGGCATATATACGGAAAGATAGAGTCGGAGACGAGGATTTTGAGATCATTGAGCTCATAGATTCAGGGGATCATGTGGGTCTCACCGGGCAGCTCTTCAGGACAAAGACAGGTGAATTGACCCTCCTGGCCAACTCCCTTGTTCTTCTTTCAAAATCCCAGAGGCCACTGCCGGAAAAATATCACGGGTTAATAGATGTGGAGACCAGGTATCGGCAAAGGTATCTCGATCTGATAGTCAATGATGATGTCAGGCATACCTTTATCCTGAGAGGTAGAATAATCCAGACCATCCGGGAGTTTCTTGATAAGCAGGGTTTTATAGAAGTAGAGACACCAATGATGCAATCGATTCCAGGAGGTGCTACAGCCAGACCATTTAAGACATATCATCATGCATTGGGCATGGATCTTTATCTGAGAGTGGCCCCAGAACTTTATCTGAAGAGACTTGTGGTGGGAGGTTTGGAGAAGATCTATGAATTAAACAGAAACTTTCGAAATGAGGGCATCTCGACTGACCACAATCCGGAATTTACAATGCTCGAATTTTATGTTGCCTATGCAACGTATGAAGACCTCATGGATCTGACTGAAAAACTGTTCTTGTATCTCCTGAACAAGCTCTTTGGCCGGTTGACTATCAAATACCAGGGGAATCCCATAGATTTTACTACCCCATGGCCCAGGATCTCCCTCGCCGATTCCTTGAAGGATATTGGTGGTATGCCTGAGAGTGTCCTGTCCGATAGTCAGGCATTGATAGACCTTGCCAGGTCCAAGGGGGTTGATGTAAAGGATAATGAAGAAATCGGAAGGGTATTAAACAAGTTCTTTGAGTACATAGTCGAGCCAAAACTAATTCAGCCCACCTTTATTGTCGACCACCCGATAGAGATTAGCCCTCTTTCCAGGAGAAAGGATGAGAATTCTGAGATTGCGGAAAGATTTGAATTATTCATAGGTGGGAAGGAGATTGCAAATGCCTTCTCCGAGCTCAACGACCCGGATGATCAGAGGCAGAGATTTCTCAAGCAGGCTTCCTTAAGGGATGCAGGTGAGGAGGAGGCCCTCTTTATGGATGAGGACTATCTCAAGGCATTGGAATATGGGCTGCCTCCAACAGCAGGGGAAGGTATTGGAATAGATAGACTGGTCATGATCCTAACCGATTCTCTTTCTATTAGGGATGTTATCCTTTTCCCTCAAATGAGGAAGAAGTAGTTTACTTTTTTGAGCTTATTGGGGTTTTTTGTGTTCAGGCACTTTAGGCACTTATAACTTTAGCTCACTTTAGGCACTTATAACTTTAGATACTTAAGTCCCATGTCTTTTGAAATATTCTTTTCTCAAAGATACCTGAAGGCAAAGAGGAGGCAAGGGTTTATCTCTATCATAACTGGTATTTCCATCTTAGGAATAATGATAGGGGTCATGGCCCTGATTGTGGTGCTGGCAGTGATGAACGGTTTCAGGGAAGATTTACTGAAGAAGATACTTGGTGTAAATTCACATCTCCTTATCTTGAGCTATAGGGGGGGAATAGAAGACACAGAACCCGTTATCAAAAAGGCCTTGGAGGTAGATGGGGTCCTTGCAGCAACACCATTTATCTACAGCCAGGTAATGATTAAAAATGCTGGCAATATCTCAGGGGCTATTCTAAGGGGTCTGGATCTGGCAACAGCTGGCACGGTAATTGACATTGACTCGATGATAAAAGAAGGCTCCCTTGCCGTTCTAAGGGAATCTAAGGCCGATGCCCAGGGAATCATTCTTGGCAGCGAATTATCCAAACGGATAGGGGCGCTGCCGGGAGATACCGTGACCCTGGTGTCACCCATAGGGAAATTGACGCCATTAGGGAGGGTGGCCAATGAGGCTAGATTTAGGGTAAAGGCCCTTTTTGAATCCGGCATGTATGAGTACGATAGTTCAATGGTTTACGTCTCTCTGGCTGATGCCCAGGATTTCCTCTCCCTTGGGGATGAGGTAACAGGGATCGAATTAAGGGTTAGAGACATAGATGAGAGTGACAAAATAGGGGCCATTATTCAGGACAAACTCGGCGGTCCTTATTGGACCAAAGACTGGAAGATGATGAACAAAAGCCTGTTTTCCGCTCTGAAGCTCGAAAAGGCCACCATGTTTATTATTTTGATCATGATAGTTCTCGTAGGTGCACTTAATATCATCAGTTCCCTGGTTATGTTGGTTATGGAGAAGTTTCGTGATATCGCGATATTGAGAACTATGGGGGCATCATCGAAGAGCATCATGTCTATCTTTATCTTTCAGGGCCTATTCGTTGGTCTTATCGGTACCATATTGGGTCTTCTGTCCGGATCGTTTCTCTGTCATCTCCTGGCAAGATATAAGTTTATTAAGCTTCCTCCGGACGTGTATTATATATCTACGTTGCCCGTTAGAATGGAATGGTTCGATATTGTCTTAATCGCATTGGCTGCAATAATTGTCTCCTTCCTTGCCACTATCTTCCCTTCCTGGCAGGCCTCCAGAGTAAATCCTGTAGAGGCATTGAGATATGAATAGAAGTGCACTAAAGTGCCTAAAATTTAAAGTGAGCTAAAGTTATGGATAGGATTATTTGGAATTGCGGATTTAGGAATTTAGGGATTCTCGATAGCCGATTTTCGATACAAGAAAATAAAAAACTGTGGGTTGTTTGTTGTGTTTACTTTAAACCCTGGCCCAGTCCCCTGGCCCAGACCTGGCCTATAATTTTAATAGGTTGATAAGAGCACATAGCGCCTTATAGACTTAAGAGTCTGATTTAAACACGTCGCGCCAGGGCAGGCTGGCCTCTAGCCTTAATAGGCTAATTCAAGCACGTACAGGCTAATAGACTTGGTAAGCTGATTAGAGCACATAGCGCCAGGGCGGGCTTTAGGCACTTCCTATGAAACCCATGCTCCACATAGAAGATATCCATAAAGACTTTGAAAATAATGGCCAGATAATTCAAGTGCTCAAAGGGATCGACCTACAAGTATTACCAGGTGAGTCCCTTGCGGTAACAGGACCCTCTGGGGCAGGCAAGTCAACGTTGCTTAATATTTTGGGAACACTGGAGCCACCATCTCGGGGTACGGTTTTTTTCAACGATCGCAATGTCTATCAGATGGATGAGACAGGCCTCAATAAGATCAGAAACAGGGAAATAGGCTTTGTGTTCCAATTCCATCATCTTCTTCCTGAGTTTAACGCCGAGGAAAACACTATGATTCCTGCCCTTATATCCGGGTACAGTGAAAGGGAATCCTCTGAAATGGCCTCAGCTATACTCTCCCAGATGGGCCTAAAAGATAGACTGAGCCACAGAGTGGGTGAGCTTTCTGGGGGAGAGCAGCAAAGGGTTGCAATTGCCAGGGCCTTGATCATGGGGCCCCAGTTGCTCTTGGCAGATGAGCCCACAGGGAACCTGGATAAGGCAACAGGTGATGACATAACAAGGCTGCTACTTTCCCTTAATAAGAGCAGGGACTTGGCCTTGGTTATAGCTACCCATAATATGGAGCTGGCCCAGCAGATGTCCAAGCAATTGCTCCTCGTAGATGGCAGGTTTGTATGACAGGTGCAGTTATCCGTTGTGCGTAGTCCGTTGCACTCGTATTTTCAAACACCTGGATGAGAAATAAAAACCCTCAAGTGCCATTATTTCTATTCTTCTGAATTGTCTGCTTTTACGGTCTCTCTCAACGGACAATGGACAACTATCAACGGACACTACTGAGGCTAATGATTCAAAAGATACTCTCCTATTCTGGCCATGTATTGGTGCCCTTACCTGTTCTTTTGCTTTTAGTCCCTCTTTTCATGCATACGAATGCCCGGGCACAGTTGTCAGACAAGATAGCTGTTGTCCCTTTCAAGATTTATATGCCGGAGCCCGTGGATCATCTTGTCTTAGACCTCCAAGAGATGCTAACGGCAAGGTTGGCAGGGGAAGGATTTGACCTTATGGATCCGGCGATAATAAATAAGAGTAACCTCACCAGGATACCAGCCTCAGATTTAGATCTCATAAGGCAGGTGGGAAAAGACAGGAGGATCGATTGGTTAATAACAGGAAGTCTTACCCAGATTGGAGAAAAGATCAGCCTTGACCTTACTGTCATTTCCATATCACCTGAAAGGAGATCTTTCTCCATCTATTTCTCAGGAGATAGGGTGGATGAAGTAGCCGAGATAACGGAGCGGGCAGCAGTAGCAGTGAGTAACCGGATTAAGGGTATTGTCCAGATAGATTCAATCTATATTGGAGGAAACAAAAGGATTGAAACCGACGCCATCCTTGCGGTTATTGAGAGTCAAAAGGGGGCTGTACTTGACCCGGGTGCCCTCGATAAAGACCTTAGGTCCATATATCAGATGGGTTTTTTCGAGGATATCCAAATAGATGTCGAGGACAGCCCCGGTGGTAAAACAGTCACCTTCAAGGTGAGCGAAAAACCGTCGATTGGCAAGATTACATTTGAGGGGAACAAGGAGATTGATCAAAAGGATCTGATGGAGATTTTGGGTATTAAGAGATACTCAATCCTCAATAGAAAGGCCATCAAAGATAGCATAGAGAGACTAAGAGATTACTACCATCAAAAGGGATATTACAACGTCGAAATAAGGGAAAGTATCGAGGATCTTCCCAACAATGAGGTGTCCATAATCTACCATATTAGAGAGGGAGATAAGGTGGATATACGGGAAATCAAGTTCGTAGGGAATGTTAGGGTTGATGATGATGATTTAAAGGATGAAATGAAGACAAGCGAAAAGGGGTTCTTCTCGTTCCTTACTGAGTCCGGTCACCTGGATAGAAGAGAATTAGAAAGTGATTTATCCAAGATAAAATCGTCTTACTACAACAACGGTTATATAAAGGCAAGAGTGGGGGAGCCGAAGATCTCCTACAAAGAAGATGAAGGGCTTATTATCACTATTCATATCAATGAAGGCCCTCAATATGCTATTGGCAAGGTGGGTATTGAGGGAGATCTTATAAGGGAAGTCGATGAGCTCTACCAGGTGCTTAAGATAACGGAAGAGCGGGTATACAATAGGGAGGTTATCAGGTCTGATACATTGACTTTGAGTGAGGTTTATTCAGACGAAGGCTATGCCTTTGTCGATATTGCCCCTGAGGTCAAAGAGGATGATAAGGAACATACTGTTGATATTACATACCGGATCTCCAAAGGAAAGAAGGTTAGTTTTGAGAGGATCGTAATTACCGGAAATGACAGAACGAGGGATAAGGTTATTCGAAGAGAGCTAAAGATTATGGAAGGCGGGTATTTCAGTGGGAAGGGGTTAAAGAGGAGCGCCCAGAATCTTCGTCGTCTCGGTTTTTTTGAGGAGGTGCAGCTTAATACAAAAAAGGGAAGCAGTAATGAGGAGATGATCCTTGATATACAAGTCAAGGAAAGACCAACTGGTACGTTTTCAGTTGGTGCCGGATATAGCTCGGTGGAAAAGGGCATAGGCATGTTGGAAATATCACAGATCAACCTCTTTGGCTTTGGGCAGTCGTTATCGGCTAGGGCCTCCCTGAGCTCCAAGTCCACTAGATATACCTTAAGCTTTACTGAGCCATGGCTATTTGATAGACGTCTATCAGCAGGTATAGATTTGTATGACTGGGAATATCAGTATGACGAATATACGAAGGACAGCTTTGGGGGGAGATTAAGGTTTGGTTTTCCCTTAGGGCTTGAGTTCACCAACGGCTCAATTATTTACACATATGATGATGCTGAGATTTCGGACGTATTAGAAACAGCCTCTCAGGTCTTAAAGGACATGGTGGGACGAAATGTTACAAGCAGCCTGACCCTTGGCATTTCCAGGGATAGTAGAGATAGACGGTTTAATCCCAGAAAGGGCTCCACCAACTCCTTATCAGTAGAATATGCAGGCGGCATCTTAGGAGGAGATAACTATTTTACCAAATACAAACCCAGATCGGCCTGGTTTTTCCCTTTTTTCTGGGATGCAGCATTTTCCGTGCAGGGAAGATGGGGCTATGTTGAGAAGAGACCAGGAGGCGAGTTGCCCGTTTATGAAAAATTCTTCTTAGG
>DAOVGH010000043.1 GCA_030672485.1 Desulfobacterales bacterium
AAATCCTTTGGTATGATCAATTTTCGCCTCAATATCCATAACCGCTCCATAAATATAGCCAGGGAAACAACAGAGCAAAATAGGATAGGGTACATGAAAGGTCCACCTTTAATAACAAGCTCAATCAATCCTTTCCTCCGGGCTACTGCCTACCTAGGCTGAGGACTCCTCACAGAAAAATCAATGATTAAAATACCCCTTAAAAACACTAAAGTCAAGAATACCCTTAACCTGATGGTATTATTGAGGTTCAGGATCTAGCCTTCGGATCATTTCTTGAAAACCTTGATATATTGTTTTTCCACATTCAAAACAGTCAAGTCTCTGGATTATCAGGAGGCCATCTTCGATCTTGCCAGGGAAAAGAGTGTTATTAGGGTAAGGGAGCTACCTGAGCGATGGATGCCTGGTGAGGACGAAGAAGCTTGCTCGGGACATAATGCCGGCCTAAAGGGGATGGAGAGGAAAGACGATCAGCGGAGAATCATAATGTCATTTGCCAAAATATGTTACTAAGGTCTAACTGAGTGAAATTTTTTTTCCGGAAGCTCCAGACAGGTTAGACAATTCCCATAAACGGCCCCAGTATCTATACCTATCTTATTTTCCATGATCATAGGATCATTAAATGGAGTATGCCCAAAGATAACCAACTTGCCAAAGTCATAATCGGAATAGATAAATCCGTCTCTAATCCAGATCATATCAACAAGATCCTGATCCTCAATCCTTATATCGGGGCGAAAACCAGCATGGACAATATAGTATTGCTCAAGCTCTATCATGGGCAACAGTGAGGAAAAGAACTCAAGATGGGATGATGGAACCAGTGGATCCCTGTCATTTCGCCTCACTTCCTTGTAGCTTCTAAGGGTTGGGAGCCCCCCGTTTAACAGGAAGCCCTGGGGATCAATATCCGATAAATAGTCAAGAAACATCTGTTCATGGTTTCCGATTAGACATTGAACTAATAGAGAATCCTCTTTCAGTTTCAAAATAAAGTCGACAACACCTTTAGGATCCTTCCCCCTGTCAATATAGTCTCCAATAAAAATGAGCCCATCATCGGATGGGTTCCATTCTATCTCATCAATAAGTCTTTTTAGCATGTCTAAACAACCATGAACATCCCCAACAATAAAGGTCTTTCCTGCATTCATAAAATAACCTTCCGAAAACCCAAAGTGGTACTGTCCAATTTTCAGTCACTATAATAAAGGCTTTCAATAAATATTCAAGTAGGTTATTTTTAGGCAGATCCGTTTTCCAAACCTAAGAGGTTCACCCCGTCAGAGGCCTTGAACGGGTTGAACCTCACTCAAACTTATTCGTTTTTTCACCCTATCAAATATGGGTATTACAAAAACCTCAGACTTTCAAACAAAGTTATTTAACAAGGCTAAATCCCGCCTTAAATGGCGAGGATTCTTGACGGGGTAAAGACTTATGTCAAAAATCGTCATAGCCCTGGCAACCCATAATAAGGGTAAAAGGAGAGAGTATGAGCTCTTATTCAAGGAGTCTCCGATACAGATTAAAAGGCCTTTTAAAAGGCTTTCCCCGTTTGAAGAAGAGGGAAAGACATTTGAGGAAATTGCCACAAAAAAGGCCCAACGGGCATCAAAAATACTTGGCGCTCCTGCCTTGGCTGATGATTCGGGCCTTGTGGTGGAGGCCTTAAATGGGGCACCAGGCATATTCTCAGCGCGCTATGCAGGGGAATCAGCCAGCGATTACCAAAACAACCTTAAACTCCTTGAGGAGATGAAAGGCAAGGAGAATAGAAGTGCCACCTTTTTCTGCTCTATTGCCATCGCCAAACCAGCCGGGCAGGCTTTGAGTTATACTGGAAGGTGTTCCGGGATAATCTTAAATGAGTCTGAAGGGGCAAATGGCTTTGGATATGACCCGATTTTTTACTATCCAGCCCTTGACAGGACATTTGCACAGCTTTCACCTGAAGAGAAAAACAGGGTGAGCCATAGGGGAGAGGCCATGAGAAAATTAAAGAATGATCTCGAGAGGATTTTGACTTGGTTGCAAGAGGGATAAATGTAAGGCATTTCCATATTTATTCTTGACCAATAGGAAATTTTGAAAGTAAAATTAAACACTTATTTCCAAAAGGGATATATCTGTGGATCATACAGGCGGGATTGAAGAAAAGCCTCTGTTACGTGATATAGCCTCAATGCTTATGAGCTTTGAGAACAGCAGACGTAATCTTATACCTATCTTACAAATGATTCAAAAAAAACACCACTACCTCTGTCCCCGTGCCTTACAAGTGGTGGCCAAACATCTTAGAGTCCCGAGCTGTGAGGTCTATGGGGTGGCTACGTTTTACAATCAGTTCAGGTTTCATCCTCCAGGTAGACATCAGATAAAGGTCTGCCTTGGTACAGCCTGCCATGTCAGGGGCGGTGATATTATCCTGGAGAATTTTGAACGCAAGCTTGAGATCAGGGAAGGCGAGACAACACCTGACAGGGAATTTTCTATTGACAGGGTGGCCTGCGTAGGATGCTGTGCCCTTGCCCCTGTGGCGATAGTCGATGATGCGGTTTGCGGGCATATGGCCCCAAGCAAGGTGGAGGGACTTATCTTGGGTTTTGAGATACAAAAGGACCGAGAAAAAAGGGCAAAGCGCCAAAGTGAATCAAAGCAGTAAAGAAGAAGTAAACGAGGTATTCGCATCCATAAAGACGGAGGCAACGAGACGCTTCAAGGAGATAAAGGGAGGCAATAGACAAAATATCTTTATTGGCATGGCTACATGTGGCCTGGCATCAGGTGCAATGGGGGTGAAGGCTGCATTTGAAGAGGCGCTTTCACAAGCAAAGGTCAACGCTCATATTATCCCCGTAGGCTGCCTGGGTCATTGCTATGCCGAACCACTTGTTATAATTGATAAGCCAGGATTTCCACCCATTCTTTACCATGATGTAACACCTGGAAAAGCAAGGCTGCTGGTAAAGGCCTTCCTAGAAGGAGGTGACCCGGTTTTTGAGTATGTATTAGGGGCCATGGAAGAAGATGACATGATACCCTCGGTCCTGGAATTCCCACGGTTCAATCAGGAGAAAAAGGTGGTTATGGGAAACAGCGGTTTGATTGACCCAGAGGATATCTATCAGTACATTGAAAAGGGAGGATATTCGGCCCTTGTCAAGACACTCACCTTAGAGCCAGAGAAGATCATAGATGAGATTCAAAAATCAGGTCTCAGAGGGAGAGGAGGCGCGGGTTTTTCAACCGGCATAAAGTGGCAGTTAGTACGAGATGCCAACCAAGGGGATAAGATTGTTATATGTAACGCAGACGAAGGAGACCCAGGTGCTTATATGGATAGGGCTATACTTGAAAGCAATCCCCATCAGGTTATTGAAGGTATAGCCATTGCTGCCTATGCAGTGGGGGCCAACAGGGCGATCATCTACGTGAGGGCGGAATATCCTCTCGCAGTGAAGGTGATTGAAAATGCCATTGGCCACTCAAAAAAGGTGGGGCTCTGGGGAAAAGGGATACTGGGCACGGATTTTGATCTGGACATAACAGTATTTCAGGGCTCAGGGGCGT
>DAOVGH010000002.1 GCA_030672485.1 Desulfobacterales bacterium
GGATACGATGATTTGCAGCTATCTTTTATGGACAATCTACCTCATGATGCGGAACTCTTCAAAGAGTTTCACGCCTTGATCGTAAAGACGGGAAAGGATTTTTGCAGGAAAAAACCTCTCTGCTCCAACTGCCCTCTTCAAGATTTAGAACCTAAGATCTAGAATTCAGGTGTTTAGCAGAGATTTTTCGTTATGCGAGGTAACCCGTCATATTTGGTGATTAAATTCGAATGTCGAATTTCGTGCTTTGTATTTCGAATTTAAGAATGCCCTGAGAACAAATCCGAAAAGAATGTTGCAACTTGTTAGATTCCGACTTGCTCAAGTTAGGTAAGGAACAATATGGTTAAAACATACCTCAAGGCCCTTAGGCTTCCGTTTCTGGCAGGGTCAATAATACCATTCGTTACTGCCTCTGCCTTTGTGTTTCAAAGAGGATCATTTTCTCCTCTTGCTTTTTTCATGGCCTTGATAGGTCTCGAGGCACTCCATCTGGGCTCGAATCTGCTAAACGACTACTACGATGCCTCAGGAAGTGATCCAATCAATATTCGGCTTACACCATTCAGTGGTGGAAGCAGGGTAATTCAGGAAAGGGAGATACAACCCAATACGATGCTTGGTTTATCCATCTTATTTTTTGCCATTGGGGTTGCATGTGGAATGTGGTTTGCCTTCTGGGGTAGACCCTATGTTTTATTGATTGGTCTTTGTGGTCTTTTGGCTGGTTGGACATACTCGAGTCCACCCCTTAAACTTATGTGCCGCGGTCTGGGGGAGCCTTTGATATTTCTCGCCTTTGGTCCCCTCATAACCCTGGGTACTTATTATGTTATGACTGGCAGCCTTTCCTGGTCTGCCTTTCTGCTGGGGGTTCCTAATGGCCTCCTTATAATGGCCATAATCTGGATAAACGAGTTTCCAGACTATCAGGCAGACCTAGAGGCCAACAAAAGAAATTTAGTCATCAGGCTTGGCCTCAGGAGGGCACGCTATTTATATTGCATGATAATGGTCCTTCCATTTCTGGCCATTATTCTTCTTATCTATTTGATAGGTCTTCCTATCCTTGTCATAATATCGCTGGGGGCCTTTCCCCTGGCCAGTAAGGCCATTCATATACTGTGGAGGAGATACCTTTTCTTTCAAGACCTAATCCCAGCCCAGGCCTTGACTATTCAAACGCTGGTTTCCGTGGGCCTACTCATGTCTGGGGCACTTTTCATGAGCAGAATCGTGGGTCAGTAAAATGTCAAAAGGGGGACTAATTCTTACATCAGTTCTGCTAGCCTTTTTCCTCTGTGCATTTATTGCCCTCTACGTAGGGTATTCTTTGATTAACCCCGCCGGAGCCGATAAAAAAGAGGAGATCTTTATAGTGAAAAAGGGCAGTGGCCTAAGGACAGTTGCTACGGAACTTGAGAGAAGAAGGCTTATCAAAAGCAAGGATTTGTTTATGCTCTGGGCTATCCTGAAAGGAGGAACGAGGGATATAAAGGCAGGCGAATATAGCCTTAATAGGTCGATGGCCCCGGTAAGGATATTTAATATCCTTGCTTCCGGGGCAGTCAAAACCCACCCTTTAACCATCCCCGAAGGTCTTACTGCTGAACAGATCGCTGACATACTGGCCAAAAAGAACCTGGTTAACAAAAGGGAATTTATGTCCCTTGTTAGGGATAAGACCCGTGTAGCCTCTTACCATATTGATGGTCCAAGCTTAGAGGGCTACCTCTATCCTGACACATATCTGATAAGCAGGGATCTGGATGCAAGGGAGTTGGTTGACCTTATGGTTAGGCGCTTTTGGAAGGTGTTCAACGACCTGATAAGGGGTCAGAAAAGGGATATGTCGCTAAGGGAGATAGTAACCCTTGCCTCTATAGTAGAAGAGGAGACAGGTCTTGCTGAGGAAAGGCCCGTTATTGCATCAGTTTTTCTGAACCGCCTTAAGAAGAGGATGAGACTTGAAAGTGATCCAACTGTTATCTATGGCCTTAAGAATTTCGATGGAAACCTGAAAAGAAAAGACCTTCGTACCCCCAATCCTTACAACACCTATACTAACTACGGACTCCCTCCTGGGCCCATCGCTAATCCTGGCAGAGAGTCCCTCATGGCGGTAATAAACCCGGCAGAAACAGATTACCTCTACTTTGTCTCTAGAAATGATGGGAGTCATTGCTTTTCTACTACTTTGAAAGAACATAACAGGGCTGTTGTCAGGTACCAGAAAAGGCGCCGTTCTCTATCAGATAAACCCCGTTAGATTTCCCACAGGGCACTATAACCTTTTGAAAAGGCAGGTAATGTTTTCGATATAATCCCCGTTCTTCCGCGAGGGCATTCTAACAGGGTAAACGGGAGGAACATAAAATTTTCCAAAAAAGGAGGACTGAAATGAAAAAAAGGGACCTTAAAAGATTCCTAGCAATCAATTCTTTTCTGATTTTTTCTGGTATTTTCTTGCTCTCAGGGTGTTCAGAACCAACCAAAACCCTGAATAAGCAGGTCAAGTATCCACAACTTATTGTCAATCCTGAGACGGTTCGCCTAGGTGTTGCCAAATTGAAGGGAACGAATATTGTCTTCAGTGGTTCAGGCTTTGAGCCCGGCGATAGTATATTCATAAAGCTTCTTAATGTAGCGGCTGATGAAAAAAGGGTTGATCTACCAATAGCCTTTGCTGATGTAGAAAATGATGGGACCTTCAATGCCAAGGTAGGAACCCTGACCAAGGTCTCTGATTTCCTGAGGGCCAAAATTGGCTCAAATGAAAAGATGGAAAACATCATAATTATAACAGGGCCACCTATGCCCGTTGGTATTTATCGAGCCCGCGCAATCAGCATGCTTTCAGATAGAGAGGCTGAATGCACCCTGGAGGTAAAAGGCCCATCATTGATAGATAGAATTAAAGACTGGATAGGCGTCAAGCTGGGAAAGATTGTCAAAAAATAGACGGGATTCTATATCTTGATTGGTTGCTTCGACGACAATATCCCCATACTTGCTTGCCCAGGCCGGAATGAATGTCATTGAGGTCAAACATTCGGAAGTTAGGTTAGGAGAAAGTCGTCCCGCCGAGATACCCACTTCAAGGAGGTATTTATAACATGAGCGTGAAAGTAGTTGTGCTCGTCACCTATTTTCTCCTCGTATTGCTCATCGGCTTCATAGCTCGTACACGTTGGAAATCCTCACCGGAAAATTACTTTTTAGCCGATAGAAAACTCAGTACTTGGGTATTGCTGGGAACAATGGTCGCGACAAACTTCTCAGCTTTTACGGTTTTTGGAACGTCGGGAGCTGGATACAGAGATGGATATGCCTTCTTTCCAATAATGGGTTTTGGCACAGGGTTCATGGCCCTAACATTCTGGATACTTGGTCGAAAAATTTGGTGTATAGGACGGGAACACGGCGTTGTCACGCCACCGGAAATGATACGTATTCTATATGGCAATCCAGCTCTATCATTTATCTTCGCCCTTGTTATGATTGTATTTACAGTGCCCTATTTGGCATTGCAGCCCATGGCTGCTGGATATGCATTAGAAGAACTGGTGGGCCTTCCTTACTTTAACGGGTGCCTTCTGGTAACTGGGATTATCGTTTTGTATACCCTCAGGGGCGGATTGCGAGCTGTTGCTTGGACGGATTTGTTTCAGGGGACGCTTATGGCCGTCTTGTTGGCAATCTCATTGATCTTGGTTGCTCAATATCATGGTGGGTTTACCGTTGCTAATCAAAAGGTTATGGCGACGAATCCTGAATTGTTTTCCCGTCCTGGCGGTTTAGGGAAATACACCCTTGCCGTATGGTTCAGCTATATCATGCTCTGGTTTTTTTGCGACCCCATGTTTCCTCAGTTGTTTCAGCGTTTTTTTTCCGCTCAAAGTGATAAGACAATTTCCCGAATGATGCTCTTCTATCCATTGATATGCACGGTCGTTTTCTTTATGCCTATTGCTGTGGGAGTATTGGGCCGCCTGTCTTTTCCGTCTCTCGTGGGCAAACAGGCTGATCGAATTTTGCCCATGGTTGTGACCCTGGTTTCCGGAGATATCATGTCTGCTCTAATAATGGCCTGTGGTTTGGCCGCTCTCATGTCTACTATGGATTCTCAGCTCCTCACTTTAAGCTCAATTTTCACGCGCGATATTGTTCCTTTAGTGATTGGCAAACACATGAGAGGGTATGCGATCGGTAGGGTCTTTGTCATTTTCTTAAGCCTCGCAGGACTTGCCCTTGCATATAAACCTCCCGCCACAATTCTCCAGATTGCAACACAGACCTTTACTGGACTTGCTGTTCTGTTTCCGACTGTCATATTTGGGTTATACCTCAAGAGAGTTAAAGCACTTCCCGCAATATTATCTATTCTTTGCGGGGAAGGAATGATGCTATTGTATTACTTTAAACTGATCCCAGCAGGCGCCTTTTTGCCGGTGGTTCCGGTCATGATCGTAACATTGTCTGTTTACCTTTGCATCCATGCGCTCTTGTTGTGGCGCGAAGGTGCACTGAGTATTAAGATGCCTGCCTGGATGTTGGATCCATATTTTTATCTATTGCTTGCAAATTTTGCACTTGCATTGGACTTCTGGGCATGGGGCAAATCACATCCCCAGTGGGCTGGAATGCCTTTGTGGCTGGGATATTTTGTAATGTTATCTGCTTTACAAACGGTGTTAATGATAAACCTCGTGCACAAACGGTACGACAACCTGCCAAGTTCCAAAATGTCTTGAAATGGGCTTTTGAACAACTGCGGAAGGATTCCAGTGCACTAGGGGTTCAAGTCGTCCACGTACTTTTTGACTTCGGCTATTTTCTTGATTCTCTCCTCCGCCATCCGGTCAGCTGCTAAGTACGTAGAGATCCCGTCGCGGTCAGCAATCTCGAAGACCCGCTCCATGTTGTGATAGATGCGGGACACCTTTTCCTTTCCTCGTTCGTGACTGACGCCACCGACACCCAGCCTATCCGTGTCGTAGATGGTTCCACCGGCATTTGCAATATAATCGGGTGCATAGACCATCCCCTTTTGTTCCAACAGTTTGCCGTGCCGCTCCTCCCTGAGCTGGTTATTGGCACTACCGCAAATGATCTTGCATTTCAGGCGGCCCATGGTCTCGTCACTGATGATCGCTCCCAAGGCACAAGGGCAGAAGATGTCGCACTCCATGTCGTAAATCGCGTCCGGATCAACCTTGTCCACGCCATATTTGGCAACCATTGCCTCGACTTTCTCGGGATCAATATCGCTCACCACTATTCTGGCTCCAAGCTCATGAAGCTGTTTCACCACATTGTGCCCTACAGCGCCCAGACCCTGGACAGCTACTCTCTTGTCTTCCAGGTTGTCGGAGCCGTAAACGCGCTTACAGCAAGCCTGCATCGCGCGGATAACCCCAAAGGCGGTCATAGGCGCGATGTCTCCAGCACCACCCAGATAGGTGGGAAGGGTGACTACGTATTCGCTTTCCATCCGGATGTATTCCATATCCTTCAGGGTAGTGCCCACGTCTTCACCGGTCAGGTATTTCCCTCCCAGGCGATTGATAAACTTTCCCAAGGCCCGGAAGACGGGCTCCCGATCCTTGCGCTTGGGATCCCCGATGATAACCGTCTTGCCACCGCCAAGATTCACGCCCGCAGCCGCGTATTTATAGGTCATGCCCCTGGCCAATCGGAGGCCATCCTCAATGGCGTCCATCTCACTGTCATACTGCCACATGCGGCAGCCGCCAGTGGCTGGCCCCAGAGTGGTGTCGTGAATGGCAATGATGGCCTTAAAATCCAGTGCCCTATCTTGGCAGAGTAACAGATTCTCGTAGTCATACTCTTCCATATAACCGAAAATAGATTCCATGGCCGCCTCCCTTCCTATCTTATAATGTCCATGCGTCGGTCTTGTCCAAGCTCTCTTGGTATAAGTTCCGAAGAAACTATTCTCCCCTTTGGGTATGTTTCTTTGTCATTTTACCGTGCCAGCCGGAGATAGTCCTCTCATGCCCGTCTCAACCCGGTGAAACCATAGGAGGCAGGAGATTCAAGCGCCTGATGACGGATAACGAAAACTAACTCAGTGCTGCCAATTAAGAGCCCTCTGGAATTATACGAAGGCATCGATCTTCATTCAAGCAATAAGAGGGGTCCCTTGAGTTAACAG
>DAOVGH010000070.1 GCA_030672485.1 Desulfobacterales bacterium
CGGCTCATCGCATCCTGGGGCTGAAGCAGGTCCCAAGGGTTTGGCTGTTCGCCAATTAAAGCGGTACGTGAGCTGGGTTTAGAACGTCGTGAGACAGTTCGGTCCCTATCTTTCGTGGGCGTAGGATATTTGAGAGGCTCTGTCCTTAGTACGAGAGGACCAGGACGGACGAACCTCTAGTGTTCCAGTTGTCGCGCCAGCGGCATTGCTGGGTAGCTATGTTCAGAACGGATAACCGCTGAAAGCATCTAAGCGGGAAGCCAACCTCAAGATTAGATATCCCTCCCGATGGAGACATCGGGACTGAAGACCCCTTGAAGACTACAAGGTTGATAGGCCAGGTGTGTAAGTACGGTAACGTGCTTAGCTAACTGGTACTAATAGGTCGAGAGGCTTGGCCATAATCATCTACCTTTTATTTTTTCGACTCAGTGCCTTAAATAAGCCTTTTCGGTGGCAATAGCGAAGAGGAAACACCCGTTCCCATCCCGAACACGGAAGTTAAGCTCTTCAGCGCCGATGGTACTGCGTGGGAGACTGCGTGGGAGAGTAGGTCGCCGCCGGGATTTTTCGTACCCCTTATTGATTTGCTAATAAGGGGTTTTTTATACTCTATTATTAACAGATAACGTTTAAGTCTCCCCATTCATATTGGATAATTGATAGTAGTGACACAGCTGCTGTTTCCGTACGCAAAATCCTATTTCCTAAGGATATTGTTTGAAAACCAGCTTTCCTTGCCAGATTGATTTCATCTTGGGTGAAACCTCCTTCAGGTCCAACTACAGCCAAGATATGAGGTAGCGGGCTCATAGATCTGAGGATCTTTTTGAGATGTACCTTTTCTTCATTTTCCCATAACAGGATCTTTAGGGTCTTCTTATCTGCCGCATTTTCAACAATTTCTTCAAATGGTAAAGGAGGATTTAAGGTCGGCACAAACGCCCTACCACATTGTCTGGAGGCCGATTTCATAATTTCCATCCAACGATCCATCCTATTTATTAGATGGCCTGGTTTTAATCTTATGACCGTCCTTTCTGAATAGAAAAGGTGGATTGAATTTATCCCCAATTCCGCCATTTTTTGGATAAGATAATCCATGGAGTTAGATTTAATAAGCGCCTGAGCCAGGCTGATCTGTATTGGTGAAGAGGGTGGAGGTAAAATACTCTTGTTGATTTTGACCTTTACTTCTTTGTAATTTGACTTTTCTATTGTTGCCTCGAATAATCGGCCTTTACCATCCATGAGAATCAGCTTTTCACCTTTCTTCATTCTCAGGACTTTGCTTATATGTCTGGCCTCCTTGCCAGTGAGAGATAGCGAATGGGTTGTGGGTGCAATTTCTTCAACGAAAAACCTTCTCATTTATCCCTCTTCTTCACTAAGCTGCTCCAGTTTACCTAGTGAACGTATTTCTCAAGGCCAACTCTAAAGATCGTAGACGGAGTGAAGGGTAGCCGAATTCCGGATATCCCGCAACAGCAGCATTGAAAGAAGCCGCCTGGATCTTGCCATGGGGATTTAATCCAGCAGCTTTGCTCCGGTAAATCTCGCAGTCCTGTTAACATCACCGTCCTTTGAGAACTAAATAGGGTTTTGCAATAATCGATCTCTGGGGACACCTTGCTTGTCCTTCAATCATGGCTGTTCAGAGTCTATCGGTTTGTCGGTCTGAGCCTTTATGTCAATAAACTGGCCAGGGACTGTCTCTTGTGCGCTGGTATCCATACTTAACATGTTCATTCCATCACCAAACGTATCTCTAAGATTTCTTTTGAACAAGTTTGGTCACCTGTAGGATAACGATAATAGCGGCGGCTACAGCAGCGAACCGAATGTGCATGAAGAACAGGCGGGCAACTATGATCCAAGCGGCACAAAGCAAGACCAGAATATCAATAATCCTCTCCTTCATAATTCACCTCATAGTTTTCACAATTTCTAATAAAATGATAGAGCTTCTTTTTGGGCGAAGTCAGTGTAAGATGAAGGAATTTATGTGTCAATGTAAAAGGCATCTCAACATATAGCGGTTGTGCTTGACGGGGCCTTTAGATAACAGCCAGCCAGAAGCCAGATGTAAATCGCCCAAGAAGACAAATCCCAGTACAGGAGCGATGAAACAGGGTGTCGCAGATAAAATGCACATTAATCGATATGCCTGACCTATTACTGGCGATACTTACGTAAAGGTGGGTCATGGACCATTACCTTCTGGGATTCATGGTTTAATAACTGAAGATTCTTGGTTGAGTCCAGACCATTTACAGCTTGTCACGGAGTCAGTGAGTGTGCAGAAATCTCCATATCCTCCCATCACGGCATTAAGAGAACCTAATATGGAACATTTTTCTGAATCAGACATTGAGTGTTTAAAAGAGTCATTATAGAAATACGGTGAGAAATCTTTCGAAGAGTTAAGAAAGCTTACTCATAATGAAAGGCGCTATCTTGAAACAGAAATGACTCAGCCGATTGATTATGCATTAATGGTAGATGAAGACAATCCTAATCGGGATGAGATTATTGAGGAAATGTCTGAAACTGCCCCCTATGTTCAGGTTTGACAGTGCTACAACCTGAAGCTTTTGGGTCGTTGATGCTGATCTGCGGCAGTTTTTGACATCATTGGCTAGGTAAAAGTCAACAATAAATTCTCACGGGATAGGTAGCTAGCACCGAAAAGGGCAACCCTGGCCCCTTCCCATGAGCAGACTACAGGGTAGAAAGTGGGGGGTTTTTATGAAAAGAGGCACTATTTACAAAAGAGGTAACATCCATCTGCTAAAGTATTACCTCAACGGTAAACCTTATGAACCAACCAAGAGTTCCAAGGAGGTATCAGAAATATAAAACCTTTCATGGGGCCAGGTTGACCTTGACCAGGGGATTGTCAGGCTTGAGGCAGGGGAAACTAAGAATGATGAACGCCGGACATTATACCTTGACGAAGAGCTAAGAGAACTCTTTAATCGTCAATGGGAAGATAGAAAGAAAAGCGGAAAGCTAATCCCTGCGGTTAGGAATATGGTTAGCGCCGCTATGCCTGAAAGGGTGGGATGGTATCAGGACACAAGACAAGAAGCATATTTGAGAGATACAATATTGTGAATGATACCGATTTGAAACTTGCAGCGCAAAAGCAGGAAGCATATCTAAAAGGCCAGATGGTTACAAAAACGGTTATAATTTCTGATTTGGAGACAAAAAGAGGGCTCAAGCAAAACGCTCAAACCCTTGACACTTCTGGTGCCGGAGGTCGGAATCGAACCGACACGGACTCGAGGTCCGGAGGATTTTGAGTCCTCTGCGTCTACCAGTTTCACCACTCCGGCATTAGGTCTTCATTATAACTAAGAGGCATAGATTGTCAATATGGCAACCCAAAAATCAGCTATTAGAGAGCTCCTCTTATTTACCCACATTTTTCAGAAGACTCTTAAGCCCATTATAGATAGCCTGTTGCTTCTCCCTGTCTCACCTATGGCCTGCCTACGACGGACTCGGACGCCCTCCTCTCTTGACCTTTCTCCTTGTTTTCTGTTCTGACTCCTTGATTGATTCGCTCATTGCCTTTAATCTTTCCATGACCAGATAATTCAGGGTGTCTTTCGGGTAATTTCCTTTTTTGTCCCTTTTTCCTGCCTTGACACCGGTTAAAATCTCAATCCCCTCATCCATATTTTCAATGGCATAGATATGAAATTTACCCTTTTCTACAGCACTCAGAAGCTCTTTTTTAAGCATCAAATCGTTTATATTCCTTTTTGGAATAATAACCCCTTGCTCCCCGGTCAGACCCTTGGCCTTACAGACATCGAAAAAACCCTCTATCTTCCTGGTAATACCACCAATAGGCTGACATTCGCCTAACTGGCTTACAGAACCAGTGACAGCAATTCCCTGACGTATAGGTCTATTTGACAGGCAGGAGAGGATAGCAAAAAGCTCAGCAGCCGAGGCGCTGTCTCCATCAACCATTCCATAGCTTTGCTCAAAGGTAACGCTGGCTGAAAGTGCGAGCGGCTTGTCCAGAGCATATTTGTTTTTCAGGTAACTTTCCATAATCAAGATTCCTTTGGTATGTATATTCCCGCTCATCTTGGCCTCCCGCTCAATATCCACTACCCCTTCCTTACCAGGCGTAGCCGTAGCGGTAATCCTTATCGGCTTAGCAAACGCGTAATCACCTAAGTCGTAAATGGTTAAACCATTTACCTGGCCAACG
Source organism: Desulfobacterales bacterium (assembly GCA_030672485.1). GTDB lineage: Bacteria > Desulfobacterota > DSM-4660 > Desulfatiglandales > B25-G16 > JABXJZ01. The sequence goes on from DAOVGH010000070.1 coordinate 4,235, forward strand.
ACTTCCCCTTTTGTCTGGATATGGAGAACCTCTTCTTCAATCATCTCCTGGATTTTCATCTCCATAAGATTTGATCTTTGTCTCTTTTCATCAATGGCCCTCTCGACATCACTTGATTGAATAGACTTTTTCCCCCGTTGCTTGGCCCAGAAGTTTGCCTCTACTACTAAATCCTTTATTTCCGGCAACCTCAGCGACATTTTTCGCTGGTTTCCCACTAGTTCAGATGTGTACTCTATTATTCTGGCCAGACCTTCTTTTTCAATGTCCAGTAGATGTTCCTCTTCGCAAACCTTGGCAATATAGGAAAGATAATTTCTGATCTGTGTTTTGGTCTTTTTTGTATTATCATCAAGCTGGGCCTTGACCTTAAACATCTTTTTGAAATCGCTGTCAAAACAGTAGAGAAGGTGATATATATAAGGGTCGCCTATCAATACTATCTTGATATTTAGGGGAATAGGAATGGGTTTTAGGGTCTTTGTTGATATAAATCCTATTTCTTCTGCCAGGTCTTCAATCCTAATCTCCTTGTTTTTGATCGCCCTCTTAAGGGCATTCCAAGATCCAAGACTTCGCAGCAAATCGATCGCCTTGATAATGAGATAGCCGCCACTCGCCCTGTGGAGTGCTCCGGGTCGTATCATGGTGAAATCTGTAAACAGGGTACCAAACTGCGACTGCTTCTCTATTCTGCCAAAGAGATTTGGATAGGTAGGGTTGGTTTCAATTATAACTGGGGCCCCCTTTGATTTTGAGTTGTCAATCAACGCATTTACCTCATAGCGAGAGAATGAGGACTCGGGTTGGGGCATAAGAAATGGGGCCTGATGGATTAATTGTTTTTGTTTGAAATTATCTATGTTAAGGATAATATCATCCTTCATCCCTTTGAGATACTCTAACACCTCCGGCAGATCCTCATACCTTGTCTCAAGCTCTTCTATTAGGTGTCCAACGCGGTAGAGGGCTATCTTGTTGTCAAGCCCTTTAATCTGCTCTTTCAGTCCTCTATCCAGGTTCCTAATGGCCCTCATTGTCTCCTTCATCTCTTTCTGCAATTCCTGGCTCACCTTCTGGAGCCTTTTTCTTTCTTTCTCTGGCAGGGCACCAATAGTCTCGTCATCCATTTGTTTGCCATCCTTTGATGGCATAATCATCATTCCCACCTGACTAATGTTTAGAATAAATCCCTCCTTGTTTGCCCTTTTTTCCAATAGGGAGATCAATTCGTTCCTCTTGGTATCAAATATTTTGGATATAGCTCCCCTTTCTTTATTATAATCCTCACTTTCAAAGACATCCTGTATCTCTGTCTTAACCTCTTCTATAAACTCAGATATGTCCTTCTTTAATTTGAGGCCCATACCTCTTTTCAATTCAAGGAATTTCGGCGTGTCTGGTTCCTGAAAATTATATACGTAGCACCAGTCAGAGGGTGGCGGATCTTTTTTGCCTATTTTCTCAATGTATGTTTTGGCGATAAAGGTCAAACCGGTCCTATCTGGTCCGGCTACATAGAGATTATAGCCATTTCTTGGCATCTTGAGCCCAAATTTAATGCCTTTGACTGCCTTATCCTGGGCCACCAACAACTGTCTCCCTTTATTTATTTCTCCAGTAGACTCCACACCAAGGGAATCTGGGTCACACAATCCCCGAAGCCTTCTTAGCGCCACTTCCTTAGATTTTCTATCCATATCGTTACCCTTCTACTATCTTACGTTTACCAAACTTTCTGCATTCCTTATCAACCCTTCTGCTAAATTGCAAGGCAATATTTGAGCGGTGTCTGTTGACAGTCGTTCCGCCGCAGACCTGTTGCAACTAACTAAAAAATGAATTAATTCAGACAAATAGCAGCAGAGATAGAGATAATTTCAATAGTGCATCTAACTATTTAGAAATACAAATACAATGGACTACTCACTACAGACTGCTGACATTATCACAAATTTGTTTGACTCCAATTTTCGTGGATGGTAGTTTTTAAACAATGAATGACAATTCATTCATTGTTTTTTCTACTTTCTGTCTTAACCAGCTTTGTTGCATAACAAAGTCACACATATAGATCTTGAACGACTATAGGGAAAGGTGGAGGTTTATGTATGGCGAGGACTATCAAAAAGTGTGCGGCGATTGGTGCTGGAGTGATGGGGGCGGCTATTGCCGCTCAATTAGCCAATGTGGGCTTTGAGACAATTCTTCTTGATATTGTTCCCACTGAATTGACAGACGATGATAAGAACAAGGGGCTTAACAAGGAAAGTGAAGAATTTAGGAATAAACTCGCACAAGACGGATTAAGCACGGCGCTGAACTCAAAGCCAGCGTCCTTTTATGTACCAGAAGGTGCCAACCTGATCACCGTCGGCAACATGGAAGATAACATAGGATGGCTAAGCGATGTGGACTGGATCATCGAAGCAGTGGTGGAAAGGCTGGATATCAAAAAGAGCGTTTTTGAAAAGATTGAAGCGGTTTTGAAGCCCGGAACCATTGTGACCTCCAATACCTCCGGTATATCGGCCAAGGCTATGTGTGAAGACCGGTCCAAAGACTTTCAAAAGCGTTTTGCTATTACCCACTTTTTCAATCCCCCGAGATACATGAAACTCCTAGAGATTGTACCAGGCCCTGACACCCTGCCTGAAGTCATTCAGATCTTGGCCGAGACATGTGAGAACGGCCTTGGAAAGGGGCTCGTTCATGCCAAGGATACACCAAATTTTGTAGCCAACCGGATCGGCGTCTATGGCATGTTTTGTGTGATCAGAGTACTGATGGACCTGGGATTGACTATCGAAGCTGTGGATGAGCTGACTGGACCCGTGGTAGGCAATGCCAAAAGCGCCTCCTTCAGGACAGCAGACCTGGTCGGCCTTGATACGCTGCTTCACGTAGCGGAAAATGTGTACGAAGGAGCACCTGACGATGAAAACCGGGAGATGTTCAAGGCCCCTGATCTTCTTAAACAGATGATTGGCAAGAGGCTTCTCGGCGAAAAGACCGGGCAGGGGTTTTACAGGAAGACAGAGGACAGCGAAGGCAAAAGGGTAATCCTTTCCCTGGATTACAAAACCCTAAAGTATAGGCCCCGGGAAGAGGCAAAGCTGGCTTCGTTGGAGGCGGCGAAAGAAATTTCAGGAACGTCGGGAAGGATAAGGTCGCTTTATTATGCTGATGACATTGCAGGGGAGTTCACCTTCCGTACTCTGACAGAAAGCCTCATCTACTCAGCCAACCGGATTCCGGAAATTGCTGACGATATTGTAAATGTGGATAACGCCATGAAGTGGGGTTTTGGTCGGAAGATGGGACCTTTTGAGACCTGGGATGCCATTGGGGTAAGTGAATCCGTGACGAAAATGAAAGAGGCGGGGTACCAGATCCCCATCTGGGTCCAGGAGATGCTCAAAGGCGGGAAGGAGTCTTTTTACAAGAGAGAGGCCGGGAAGCTGTATTTCTATGATCTGGCCTCAAGGGATTACAAGGAGGTTCCGGTAAAGCCAGGGGTTATCCTTCTGCCTTCCCTCAAGGATCGGGAAAGGGAGGTGGCCGGCAACAAGGGTGCCAGCCTGATCGACATCGGTAATGGGGTTGCCTGCATGGAGTTCCATACCAAGATGAATGCCATAGGCGATGATATTGTCAATATGATTATTAAGGCGGCCGACATCGTATACAGGGATTTTGAAGGCCTGGTCATCGCCAATCATGCTGATAATTTCTCCGCGGGGGCCAACCTGTATATGATTCTGTTCGCGGCCCAGGAGGAGGAGTGGGATGACCTGGAATGGGCAGTCAAGACATTTCAGGACGGATTGATGAAGCTGAAATATTTAGACAAGCCCGTTGTGGCAGCGCCAGCAGGAATGGCCCTTGCAGGTGGATGTGAAATCTGTCTGGCCGCAGATCGGATTCGCTACGCCGCGGAGACCTACATGGGTCTTGTAGAGGTTGGTGTCGGTTTAATCCCTGCTGGCGGAGGGACCAAGGAGTTGCTCCTACGAAATACGGAACACCTTTTCGAGGTACAGAAGGAGGGGGTCTATCCAAGGCAGATAGAGTTGATGCCTTTTATCGCCAGGGCCTTTGAGACCATTGCCCTGGCAAAGGTATCCACATCCGGTCCAGAGGCGGTGAAACTCGGTTACCTGAGACCAACGGACAAAATGACCGTTAACCGAGATTTTCTGATAGAGGATGCTAAAAAGACGGTTCTGGCTATGAATATGGAGGGTTATACTCCGCCTAGGCCTTTGGAAGAGATCCGTGTTGCAGGCGAGAATACCTTTGCCATGATAAAGCTTGCCCTCTGGACATTGCATGAGCAAGGCTATGCTACTGATCATGACGTGACTGTGGCAACCAAGGTGGGCTACGTCCTATGCGGTGGGAATGTACTCACGGATACCAAAGTGAGTGAGCAGTACCTCCTGGATCTGGAAAGGGAGGCCTTTTTGAGCCTGTGTGGTGATCCAAAGACCCAGGCCAGGATTCAGCACATGCTGACCACAGGTAAACCGCTTAGGAACTAGGGTTTCTAGACTCACCGGATATAAGAAACAGCCGTAGGGAGGAAGACAGGATGAGAGAGGCCGTGATTGTTGCCGCCTGCAGAACAGCAGTCGGGAAGGCCCCTCGAGGGGCACTGAAGGATACTCGCCCGGAGCAGATGGGATGTGCAGTGCTGGGTGATCTGCTCAAAAGGGCAGGGGGCCTGGATCCCATGCTCATTGATGATGTGATTATTGGATGTGCCTTTCCTGAGGCCACCCAGGGGCTCAACCTGGGACGCGTCCTGGTAACGTCTATGGGCTGGCCAGATCGGGTCCCGGGCATGACAGTAAACAGATTTTGCTCCTCCGGGCTCCAGGCTATTGCCATTGGCGCTGAAAAGATCATGTGCGGTTTCTCAGATGTGGTAATAGCCGGTGGAGTGGAGAACATGAGCCAGATCCCTATGGGGGGAAACATGATGTATCCCAACCCGGCTTTGGTAGATATGAGACCTGGCTCGTTCACCGGCATGGGACTCACTGCCGAAAATGTAGCGGAAAAGTACAATATCAGCCGTGATGAACAGGATGAATTCGGGGCCAGGAGTCAACAGAAGGCTGAGGCTGCGATTAAGGCTGGTCGGTTCAAGAGCCAGATTGTTCCTTTGAAGGTCAAAAAGCAAAACCAATTGCCTAACGGGCATTTTGAGTTCGAAGAGGTGATCTTTGATACAGACGAGGGCATGCGCACCGGCACGACAAAGGAGGGTATCGCCCATATTAGACCTGCCTTCAAACCAAGCGGTACGGTGACGGCCGCGAATTCTTCTCAGATGAGCGATGGTGCAGCAGGGGCTGTGCTCATGTCCAAGAACAAGGCCAAGGAGTTGGGCCTGAGGCCTATGGCTACGTTCCGGTATCATGCCGTTGAGGGGTGTGAGCCGGAATACATGGGTGTGGGACCGTCAGTGGCCGTTCCCAAGGTGCTCAAGATCGCCGGCATGACCCTTGATCAGATGGAATTGATTGAGCTGAACGAGGCATTTGCTGCCCAGTCCATCTATTGTATTAGCAAGCTGGGGATGAATGAGGGGATTACCAACGTGAATGGCGGTGCCATTGCCTTAGGTCATCCCTTGGGATGCACAGGCGCAAAATTAACAACCCAACTTGTCTATGAAATGCAGGGCAGAGGGCTTCGGTGGGGATTGGTCACCATGTGCATCGGGTTTGGCATGGGAGCCGCTGCTGTCTTTGAGATAGAGGATTATTAATTGAAAAAGGAGTGCAAAAATTGGCAAAGGAAAGGCTTTTTAGAGGCGGGGAATTCTTAATTACGGATGCCCAACCGGAGGAAGTTTTTACCCCTGAGGATTTTACCGAGGAACAGCGCCTGATTGGCAAATCAGCCGCGGAATTCGCTTTGGGCGAGCTTGAACCGAGAAGGGAGGAACTTCAGGAGCTAAATCCAGAATTGGTAAAGAGCCTTTTAAGAAAGGCGGGCGAACTCGGTCTTCTCTCTGTAGATATCCCGGAGATGTATGGGGGGACAGAATTGGACAACGTCAGCTCTGTGCTAGTTGTAGAGCGAATCATGCAGGGAATAGCCGCATTCGATATAGCCTATGGTGTTCAAACAGGTATTGGAAGTCTGCCCATCGTTTTTTTTGGGTCCCCGGAGCAAAAGAAAAAATACCTTCCAAGGTTGGCCACCGGAGAGCTAATCAGTGCCTTTGCCCTGACAGAGCCCGAACACGGATCCGATGCACTCACTGCAGAAACCACGGCGGTTTTATCCGAGGATGGCAAACATTACATCTTGACAGGGCAGAAGCAGTTCATCACCAATGCAGGGTTTGCTGACCTCTTCCTCACCTATGCCCAGGTTGACGGAACAAAGTTTACTGGCTTTATCGTGGAGCGTAAATGGGACGGTGTCTCGGTAGATGAGGAAGAGAAAAAGATGGGAATTCATGGTACCTCTACGCGACCTGTCATCTTCCAGGATGTCAAGGTACCCGTGGAAAATGTCCTAGGAGAGATCGGCCGAGGCCACGTGGTTGCCCTTAATACGCTCAATATCGGGAGATACAAGTTGGGCCCAAGCACGGTTGGAGGAGACAAACTTCTGATTGCCGAGGCAGTAAGATATGCCAAGAATAGAATCCAGTTTGGGAAACCTATCTGCGAGTTTGGCCTGATAAAACATAAGATCGCTGAGATGGTTATCAAAACCTATGTAAATGAGAGTATGGTCTATCGCACTGCGGGTCTACTTGATCTAGCCTTGGAGGGAATTGACCCTTCTAAAGAGGATGCGGGTGAGAAGACAGCTAAGGCCCTAAGGGAGTATGCCTTAGAGTGCTCCATAAATAAAAACTTCGGCTCAGAGGTGCTTGATTATGTGGCAGATGAATGCGTGCAGATCATGGGTGGTTATGGTTACATACAGGACAACCCGGTGGAGTGCGCTTATAGGGATTCCAGGATCAACCGCATCTGGGAAGGGACCAATGAGATTAATCGCCTTTTGATTGTGGACATGCTTATGAGGGCGGCCATGAAGGGAGAGCTTCCCCTTCTTCAGGTTATTAAAAAGGTGGCGGGAGAGCTTCTCAGTTACAGGCCGGAGATAGGCGTGGAAGAGGGAGTTCTTGAGAAGGAGGGGAAAATGGTGGCTATGGCAAAGAAGATAGGCCTCCTGGCCGCTGGCGCAGCGATCCAGAAATACATGGATAGGCTTGGAAACGAACAGGAAATTGTTGCCCTGATAGCTGATATTATTATCGAGATCTTTGCCATGGAGAGTGCATTCTTGAGGGCCCTGAAAAAGGTACAAAGGGAAGGTGAGGAGAAATCGAGGATACATATTGCTGCCACCCAGGTTTACATCAATGATTCATTCCCACGGGTGGATATGATGGCAAAACAGGTCTTTGCTGCTGTTAGCGAGGGTGAAGAACTCAGAACCCAGTTAATGGCTCTTAAAAAATTGGCCCGCTTTGCCCCGGTAAACACCATTGCCCTTAGGAGAAAGGTTGCAGATAGCATCATTCCCGTTGCCCGCTATGATCTGACTAGGGCATAAGAAGGGTTCAGCGACCAGCAATCAGCGGTCAGTGGCACCCTGACCCACAAGTCAAGAACTGATAGCTGAATGCTTACTATGCAAGATAGCTCTGCTGAAAAAGGATGGAATCTTGCCTTTTTCAAGGATCTTGACACCTTTTCCTCGTATATGTTAAAAGGAAAAAATCTCTATTATAAATAACCATAAATAGGGGGATGGTCATGGCCAAGGATAATGACACTACAAAAGATCCAAATGATAGCAAGGATGAAGATCTCCTTGGCTTCGACTTTGATGAAGATCTTTTAGGTGAAGAGGGAGAGGGAAAAGAGAAAGAAGAGGAAATTATAGATCTCGTTGATGTCGTTGAAGAGGGCCGTGCACCTGAATTGGTTGAGGAAGATTTAGAAGGCTTGGAAGAGCTTTTGTCCGAGGAAGAAGAAGTCACAAAAAAAGAAGAGGCTCCATCTGAAGAGGAGAAAGAGGTTGCGGAGGGAGTTCCGTCAGAAGAGGCTCAGGTGAAAGAGGAGGTTGATGAAGCAGTTGAGGGCGAGGAGCTCGGCGCCGAGCGCCCATCCGGTCAAGAAGAAGAGGCCGAAGGAGAAAGCGTTCTTATGGAAAAGATGGGGGGGACTCTTGCAGAGGAGGCAGAACCCTCTATAGATCTGGAAGAAGAGATTAAGCTGGATGAGGGGTTAGAGGGACTCGAGGAAATAATCTCTGAAGAGGAAGAAAAAGTTGCGGAGGAGATTGCAGAGGAGGCCGAACCATCTCTGGATTTAGGGGAAGAGATTAAGCTGGATGAGGGGTTAGAGGGACTAGTCGCTGAAGAGGATACAGGGGAGCCAGAAGAAGAATTGCCCGAGGAAGCAGTTGAGAAGGAAGATCAAGTCAGCGAGGAGGCTCCCAAAGAGGTCTCTCCTGAAATGCCGCCTACTGGAGAAATAGTGGAGGAAGAAGAGGAGGCCGTCAAAGAGGAGGCTCTGCCCATCTCAGAGGAAAAGATTGAGGCTATTCTGACAAAGGTGGTAAGCAGTGTTTTGGAAAAGATAGCCAGGGAGGTTATACCTGAAGTAGCCGAAAAGATTATCAGGGAGGAGATAGATGTCCTGAAGAAAAGTATCACGCCTGAGGATTGATATTTTACTTTTCCTTAGAATAAATGGGCACAAAGGCACGTAAGGAATTTCCAAGAATGTCGTTGTGCCCATTTGATTATCGTATGTCCATTTGTCCTGAAATAGATAGAGCGAAATAAAGGAGCGTCATTTTATGGAAAATAATGTCTTGGCCAAAACCTATGAACCTAAGGAAGTGGAAGAGAGATGGTATCATTATTGGGAAAAAAATGATCTCTTTAAGGGCGATACCAAATCAGATAGAGCTCCTTTTTCCATTGTCATTCCTCCACCAAATATAACCGGAAGTTTACACATGGGCCATGCCCTCAACAATACCCTCCAGGATATCCTGTGCAGATACAAAAGAATGAAGGGACATAATGTCCTGTGGCAACCCGGTACAGACCACGCAGGGATTGCCACTCAGAATGTGGTGGAGAAAGATCTTGCCTCAAGAGGTACTGATCGGCACCAGATTGGTCGGGAACGATTTGTTGAATTGGTCTGGGAGTGGCGGGAAAAATCTGGTGGAATGATTATCAATCAGCTTAAAAGGCTGGGAAGTTCCTGTGACTGGAGTCGAGAGAGGTTTACAATGGATGAGGGGCTTTCCAGGGCTGTAAGGGAAGTTTTTGTGCGTCTTTATGATGAAGGCTTAATCTACCAGGGGGACTATATCATAAACTGGTGCCCCAGATGCCATACAGCACTGGCTGACCTCGAAGTAGAGCATCAAGATATGGATAGCTTCCTCTACTACATTCGTTATACCTTTGAAAAACGGCAGGGCTATTTGACTGTGGCCACAACCAGACCTGAAACACTTTTGGGTGATACCGCAGTGGCTGTGAACCCGGAAGATGAGCGCTACAAAGGCCTCTCAGGATCTTATGTCCTTCTGCCAGTGCTCAATAAACCCATACCGGTTATCTTCGATAGATATGTGGATAAGGAATTCGGTACCGGTGCCCTAAAAATTACTCCAGCCCATGATCCCAATGATTTTGAAATCGGAAACGCACATCAGCTTGAACGCGTAAGGGTTATTAGTGAAGATGGCAGCATGAATGAGCTGGCCGGCCCCTACCAAGGCATGGACAGGTTTCAGTGCCGGGAAAAGATCTTGGATGACCTGAAAAGCTCCGGCTTATTGGAGAAGACCGAGCCTTACCGTCATGCGGTAGGGCACTGTTACCGTTGTAAGACCATGATCGAACCCCTTCTCTCCAAGCAGTGGTTTGTCAGGGTAGGCCCTCTTGCAGAAAGGGCTATCGCTGCCGTTAAGCATGGAAAAACAAGGATAGTGCCCTCCAATTGGGAAGCTGTCTATTACGAATGGATGAACAATATCAAAGATTGGTGTATATCCAGGCAGATATGGTGGGGCCATAGGATACCCGCCTGGTATTGCCAGGAATGTGGAAAGGTTATAGTGGCCAAGGAGGAGCCCAGGGCATGTCCTTCGTGCAAAAGTAAGCACCTCCAGCAGGAAACGGACGTGCTGGACACGTGGTTCAGTTCAGCTCTCTGGCCATTTTCCACCCTGGGTTGGCCGGATTCCACTGACGAGCTGAAAACATTTTATCCCACCTCGGTACTGGTAACTGGTTTCGATATCCTTTTCTTCTGGGTGGCGAGAATGATGATGATGGGCCTCCATTTTCTTGAAGATATCCCCTTTAGAGACGTTTATATTCATGCCCTTGTCAAGGATGAACGGGGCCAGAAGATGAGCAAGAGCAAAGGAAACATAATTGACCCCCTGGAGGTCTTAGACAAGTTCGGCACCGATGCCTTCAGATTTACCCTTTCTGTGCTGGCCATCCAGGGAAGGGACATTAGGCTTTCAGAAGAAAGGATAGCAGGCTACAGGAATTTTATTAATAAGATATGGAATGCCGCCAGATTTTCCCTGATGAACCTGAAGGATTGTGGGCCCCCATCTATTGATAATAGCAATCTTACCCTGGCTGATCGTTGGATCATGACCAGAATGGGGGAGATTGCAGAGGGGATAACCGGCTATATAGATGGATATAAATTCAACGATGCAGCCAGTACCTGCTACCAATTTGTCTGGCATGAATTTTGTGACTGGTATCTGGAGATGGCAAAGCTGGAGCTCTACAGCAAGGACCAAAAGACGAGGGCGGTGGCCCAGTCTGTAATGCAAATTCTCTTGAGTGGAGTGGTAAGGCTTCTCCATCCCTTTGCGCCCTTTATTACCGAAGAGATCTGGCAAAGGCTCCCTCATACACAAGGGAGCATCATGCTATCCCCATTCCCACAACGGAGTGAGTTCATCCATGATGATGAATCAGTCAGGGAGATGGATCTTCTTAAAGCGGTGATAGCAGGTATCAGAAACATAAGGGGAGAGATGAACGTCCCTCCGAGAACGGGCGTAAAAACAGTCATCGATGTAAAGGGGTCGAGAGAAAGAGAGATTCTTGAAAACAATCTCGCCTATATTACCAGCCTGGCCAAGGTGGAATCCATTGATATTGTTTCCGGTATCGAAAAGCCTGATTCCTCTGCTACGTATGTTTTTGGCGATACCCAGGTGCATGTTCTCCTTAAAGGATTGATCAATTACGATGATGAGAGAAAGCGGATACACAAGGAAATAAGAAAGATAGAGCGCGAGATGGATTTATCTCGAAGGAAGCTGGCAAATAAGGATTTCTTGAATCAGGCCCCTCCCCACATAGTAGAGAATGTCAAGGAAAAGGTAGAGCATATGGGTGCCAAGTTAGAAAAACTGAACCAAAACCTTACCCTTCTTGAGGAACTCAAATGAAGAAGACCTATCTTTCCCCAATCCGCGAGGTAGTTGACCGTGCCTCGCAAACAGCAATCTCGCGAGGTCTTCCCCGGGGGTGATCCATCCTTTTCGGATGGGACTTCGTCAAATCCCTCCGGCAGCACTTGTCCGCCTTCCATTTACGGAGAACTCACGGTAACCCGTAAAAGTAGCTATCGTACGGAAAGATGTGGGAGGTCCATAAGACAGCAAAGAGCGTGGTAGAGATGAGCAGCCAGGTGCGGATTGATAAGGAAGCTCTGGTGCATTTCTCCCGGGAATTGTATAAAGGCCCGATCAGGATACCGCCCTGGAAGTCCCTTTACCACATTTGTGGGGGTGGTGACGACGCAGTCTCTTACCTTCTGGTCCTGGACAGTCTCAACTTTTGCTTCTGGCCGGCACCGGGAACGGATATGTGGGAGATCGAATACCGATCGAGGGGGCTTTCCGGCTATTATGCTCTGGCGGCATCTCTCAAGCAGGCGCTTGAGTCGGGCATTCCGATCACGAGTGCCGACTATTTAGCTGAACTGTCGTTAGATGTACTGAGGCGCGTTTTGGGTGGGCAAGGGGAATTGCAACTCCTGGAAAACCGTGTGCAGATCCTCAATGAACTCGGTCACCTCCTTCTTGAAGAGCATGATGGGAAGGCCTGTAGGTTGGTTGAGAGTGCTGGAATGTCGGCTGTAACATTGGCCCGGTTGTTAGCTGAAAAATTGTCATCCTTCCAGGACGTTGCAGCATACCTGGGTCATAAGGTCTTTTTCTATAAAAGGGCGCAAATATTTGCCGCGGATCTCTATGGCGCCTTCGAAGGAAAGAGTTGGGGAAGTTTTGCCGATATCAATAAGCTCACCGCCTTCGCCGACTACAAGCTACCCCAAGTGCTCCGACACCTGGGGATCTTGCGTTACACACCCGCCCTGGCCCCCGCAGTGGATCAACAGATCCTCATTGATGCTGGAAGTCCCGAGGAGGTGGAAATCAGGGCCAACACGATCTGGGCTGTTGAGCTGATAAAACAGGAACTGGAACGGATGGGCACGAAATTGAGGGCCTTCGAGATTGATTGGATTCTGTGGAACATGGGTCAAGGTGAGGAGTTCAAGGTAAGGCCTTATCATCGGACGCTGACCATTTATTACTGATGTTCTCATTCGAGCTTTTGGCAAAGGATGGGGAGGCCCGGGCCGGTAAACTGGTTACCCATCATGGCACCATCGAAACCCCATCATTCGTCCCCGTCGGTACCAAAGGGGCGGTCAGGGCTGTATCTGCGGGGGATCTTCGTAAGGCTGGAACCAAGGTCATTATCATCAATTCCTACCATCTTCACCTCCGACCGGGCGAAGATTTCATAGAGAGGATGGGAGGGCTCCATCGATTCATTGGTTGGGAAGGCCCATTGATGACGGACTCTGGCGGCTTTCAGATCTTCAGCCTTGGTGCAGCCAAGGAACATGGGGTAGGGAAAATAGCGCCCATCTTCCCTGAGGAGAAAAACCGCGGTGGGCATTTCAGCTCAAAAAGGGGAAAGCCCTTGGTAAGGGTTGATGAAAAAGGGGTTGAATTTGTCTCATATCTGGATGGATCGACACATCGGTTCACCCCTGAGCGGGTTATGGATATAGAGCGAAAGCTCGGTGCAGATATCATCCTGGTGCTGGATGAGTGCACTTCCCCACTCCACGACTACTATTACACGAGGGCGGCGATGGAGCGCACTCACCGCTGGGCCCTCCGCGCATTAGAGACGTTCCGGCTTACCTCTGATAACACTCAAGCTATCCTGGGAATCGTTCAGGGCGGGGCCTACCGGGATTTGAGGGAGGAAAGTTCTCAGCTCATTTCAGCCCAGGATTTTGACGGCTATGCCATTGGTGGCTCTCTCGGCAGGTCTAAAAATGAGATGCACCGGGTTCTGGAATGGACAATACCTCTTCTGCCAGAGGATAAACCCCGGCATCTTCTGGGGGTCGGAGAGATAGAGGACATATTTCAAATCGTCAAGCGAGGGATAGATCTTTTCGATTGCGTCTTGCCGACGAAGATAGCCCATACCGGGACATTTTTTGTGAAAAAGACAGATCGGTTCAGGATACATATCCTCAATGCCCAGTTTAAGGATGATCCCCGCCCGATTGAGGCGAGGTGCCGTTGTTATACCTGTCGCAATTACTCAAGGGCCTATCTGAGACATCTATTTATGGCCAGGGAAATTTTGGGTATGCGCCTAGCGTCCATTCACAATCTGTACTTTCTGGAATCATTGATGCACCGGATTCGCTCGGCAATAAAAGAGACAAGGCTAGCGGAACTAGAAGGGGAGTGGCTTTCTCCAAAAGATGCCGGCCCATATCCCTAAAAAGACCGGAGGGCAGGCTAAATGGCAAAGGATAAATTTCCAGCAACCCAAGCCATTCGGGTACTGAAACAACACGGCGTACATTTTTCCTTGTGTCCTTATAGGTATGACGAAAAAGGGGGGACCGCAGCGGCAGCCAAGGA
>DAOVGH010000011.1 GCA_030672485.1 Desulfobacterales bacterium
AAGGTGCCTGGTATGTGAAGACCAAGAGCAAAATCTATATTGTCCCTTTCCCTATCTCTCTCTTCAGGCGAAAACCATCTCTTGTCTGAAAAGGAGAATTCCATCTTATTTCTATACCCGAGTATCCGGGGAGATGGCAAGACGTGGGGTATCCGAAAATCGGTAACCTTACCAATATGGTTAAGTAAATCCCGAACAAGGGCATGCTTGTATTCCAGCTGTTTCTCATACTTGATGAACTGCCAGTTACAACCACCGCAATAATCGCTGTAAGGACAGGAGGCAGCCGTTCTATACGGTGAGGCCTCTATCACTTCTAAGGCCCTTGCCTCTGCGAAGTCCTTTCTAACCCTGAATACTTTTGCGATGACCCTATCCCCCGGAGCCGCCTTGTCCACGAAAATCGTCATCGTATTTAGGTGGGCAAGCCCCCTGCCACCATAGACAACCTTCTCTATTGCCAACTCTATCGTATCTCCCGCTCTTATATCCACTGGCTCTCTACCTTTCTAAGATATCTTACAGATCAACGCTCTCTAGATACAGACTCACATCGAGCAACCTTAGGAGTATGTCAAATTTCAAAGCTCAAAGCCCAAATGAATTTCATAAGACTATATTCATCATTTTCTGAAAAAAGGGATATCCCTGAAAACAAACCTTTAAAATCTTATCAAAAATGTTATTAAATACTCTGCGAATTTTCATTTCTTATTCTTGGCAGATTGAACGGGCGTACCTCGAAATGAAACTCGTCCGGTACATCAACTTGCATTTTTCGAAACAAGGTATTTTCAGAGCTACATCTTGACTTTTTCACTTGAGTTGACTTTATACTTAAAAATTTAACCGCGTTCAAGATATTATTCTACAACTCCTATGGAGTTCTATACTTTTATGATTCATGCCCATCCACAAATAGCCTGGAAAAGGCTGGGCACCAAATAGGCTACCAATTCATAAATCAGGGGCTTTTTCGATGAACAAAGCAGCACAAGGCCGCTCGTTTAGGCATGCACAGAGTACGCCTCAGAGAGAAACCCGTGGAGGACGCCGCTCATCGGAAAAAAGCCATTTATGGATGGGAACTAGTTCAAAAAACCTGACTTAATGCTTCAGCATAAACCACAAAACAGATGCCATGGCTTTGCTTACAGATGGATTAGGCCTTGTGCCCTTTCTTCAGGATCCTTTTCTAACATTTACTGCGCTATCACCCGCCTTTCCCTTGCCGTCGTCATTCTAATTGCAATTCCTGCTTATGCTTTGGCAGAGGCTAGTGGGCGAGTGCTCGATGATGATCGTGAAAGCCCCTGGCATATTGTTGCAGACGAAATAACTTACGACCAAGAAGCCGATCAATATACTGCAAGGGGTGATGTAAACATAACCAAAGAAGATAGAAGGCTTGCCGCTGATTTTGTCCGTTTTGATCACAAGACCATGAAGGTACTTGCAGTCGGCCATGTGATCATGACAGCAGGGGAAGATATCCTGACAGGAACCAGGATGGAAATGGATCTGGAGGCCGAGACCGGAACTGTCTATGATGGAACCATATTCTTCAAAGCAAACCATTTCTATGTAAAAGGTGACAAGATCCAAAAGGTCGGCAAACACTGCTATACTGCCGACAAAGCCAGCATTACAACATGTGATGGCGATACGCCGGCATGGAAGATAACGGGAAGAAATCTTAAAGTTACGATAGAAGGATACGGTTTTGTAAATCATGCAGCTCTTTGGGCAAAAAAAGTACCTGTGCTATATGCCCCTTTCCTTGTCTTTCCTGTAAAGCTAAAACGCCAGTCAGGCTTACTCGCACCACAACTCGGTTATTCAGATCGAAAAGGCGCAGAATATAACCAACCTTTTTACTGGGCCATAAGCGAGAGCTCAGATGCCACATTCTATCTACACCACCTGGAACGTCGCGGAGAAAAACTCGGCTTGGAATACCGCTATGTTTTGGGCAAGAAGTCAAAAGGGACCCTGATGTACGACTTCTTAGATGACAGGAAGGTGGATGACGGCACACCGGATTCGAGCGAAGATTGGGGGTATGAAGATGATAATGTACTGCGGCCCAATTCTGATCGCTACTGGTTCAGGATGAAGAATAATCAGGCAATGCCCTTTGGTTTCTCTGCAAAGCTTGACATAGACATTGTAAGCGACCAGGATTACCTTCATGAATTCAAGGCCGGATACACAGGATTTGAGAAAACAGATAAGTATTTTGAGAAAAACTTCGGCAGGGGCCTTGACGAATACGATGATCCGGTAAGGGTTAACAGCCTGAATCTAAGCAGAAGCTGGTCCAAATATAGTCTGATCACCGAGGCACGCTGGTATGACGATGTCATAAACCGCCGTCAAAGCGATACGAATACAATCCTTCAAAAACTGCCTTTTGCAGAGTTCAATGCGTCAAAACAGCGGATCTTAAAGACCCCCTTTTATTTCGATCTCGATTCCGAATACGTACGTTTTTACAAGCAAAAGGACAAAAGAGGCCATCGGATAGATGCCCTTCCAAGGCTCTATCTGCCACTAAAGCTCAGAAACTATTTCACCCTTGAACCTTCTTTTGGATGGCGGCACACAGCCTGGTACATCGATAAATACCAAGACCCATCTCCGGAAAAGGAAAGGACACTGTACAGGGAAATTTATGACATAAAGTTAGATCTTTCTTCGGGGATATATAGCGTATACAATTTAGGCGGAAATGGTATTGAACGGATCAAACATACTGTCAGGCCACAGGTCATCTATGAGTTCATACCCGATCAAAAACAGGACGAATATCCTTCGTTTGATAGCTTAGACCGGATTGGGGGAAAAAACCTGATCACGTATTCACTTACAAACACATTTACCTCAAGATCAACAGAACACACGATAGAAAAGGACAAGCGTCAGGAAGACAAATATGATGTGCCCAGTTACACATACCGCCAGTTCTGCCGCCTCAAATTAGAACAGAGCTATGATATCAATGAGGCAAAGCAGAATGATCCGGAATCGGAGCCTTTTTCAGCGATTTACGGCGAGCTTCAACTTGTCCCGGGCAGATATCTTTCCATGCAGGCTGATGCCGAGTGGTCCCCATATGAAAATGACTTTCTATCCCATAATGTCGCAGCAAACATATGGGATAAACGCGGGGACAGCCTGTTTGCCGAGCACAGGTACAAACGTGATTCAAGTAGATCTATTTACTATCATTTTCTTTTAAGAATATCAGACAGGCTCTCGGCATACATCGAACGCGAGCGTAATCTGTTTGACAGGGAAGATATAAAATACAGCACAGGTTTTTTGTATAAAGCTCAGTGCTGGTCAATAGAGTTAAGCTACACAGATGAGGAGGAAGATCGTAGATATGCCCTTATGGTTAACCTCTATGGACTCGGAGCATTTGCTACCGAAATGACAGGACGGGATATGGAAAGCCTTTTTGAGGGTGAAGAATAGTAGATGGTAGCTGAAAATAGCGGCTTGTGTATGCGGACGCCATGTATTATATAAGGGAGGATGTTGTTCTTAACAACAAATAATATCTGGATAACCCTTCTTTTGTTGATGTTTTTTTCATCCTGTGGTTACAGGTTTGTAGGTAGTGGAGCTTTTCCAGCCGGAATAAAGAGTGTTTGTATACCAATCCTCGAAAACCGCACCTCCGAAACCGGCGTGGAGAACATACTTACAAATGACCTTATTTATGAAGTTACCAGGGACAAGAAAGTCGCTTTGACGAGCAGGGACAAGGCTGATGCTCTCCTTTCCGGAGTTATTAAATCCATGAGTATTGACACGATCTCCCGGAAAGGGACCCACTCCCCCCTTGAAAGACGGGTTATAGTTACAGTCGATTTGAAATTGACAGGCCCCGATGGCACGGTAATATGGTTTGCGAAAGATGTTTCTGCGAATGAAGCCTATGATGTAATGCCGGACAAACTGGCAACAGACCAAAACAGGCGAGATGCGATTTCAGCTCTTTCAAAAAGGCTTGCGGAAAGGCTCTATGGCCGTATAACAGGCGATTTTTGACCGTGAGCTACCTCTTACTGGTCAAATAAAGGTATATCTTTCATTACAGAGACTTAGCGATACCCTCAATTCTGAGTTTTAGAGCCTCAAATATCTTCAATTGGGTAGGTCATGGGATCAAGGTATGATTTTACTTCACCAACGGTAAAGAGAGAACCGGTAATCAATATCAGATCCCTTTTGTTAGCCAGATCTCTAGCCCTATCAATAGCTGCTGGTATAGGGGAGCGGACCTCCCCGGCCTTTCCAAATTCCTTGGCCATATCCATTAAATATTGAGGGTCGGCAGCCCTGCAATAGGTCGGTCTGGTATAGATTACTCTATTGGCCACGGGTAAAATCCCTTTGAGGATATTTGAGATATCCTTGTCTTCCATAACGCCCAAGACCAAGATCAGTTGTCCGAAATCAAAATCATTCCGGATCGAGTATGCGAGGGACCTCATGGCTGATGGATTATGTGCACCATCAAGGATAATCGTTGGATCGGAAGAAACCTTCTCAAGCCTGCCAGGCCACTTGAGATCAGCAAGGCCTGATCTGATAGCCTCTTCTGAAATTCCAAGGGCCTTTCCCCTTAATATCTCCGAAGTCAATAAAGCTAAGGCGGCATTTCTGTACTGGAATCTCCCCTCGAGACCAAGTTCCACATTCTTGTATCTATTTCTTAGGCCACGATACTCCAAAAGGCCTGATGGTAGTCTTCGATATAGGACATCATGCCCTACTCTCCAAAAAGGGGCACCCTTTTCCCTGCACAGGGAGTCAAATAGGCTGATTACAGAGGGTTGATTCACAGCTGTTGCCAGCTCAACCCCTTCCTTTATTATGCCACCCTTCTCCTTTGCAATATCAATGATAGTGTCGCCCAAGAATTCCCGATGTTCCAAGCCGATATTGGTAATAACAGAAACCATCGGAGCGATTACATTAGTGGCATCTAAACGTCCACCCATTCCCACCTCAACAATACCGACATCAATATCGTTGCGGAAAAAGTAGATAAATGCCATCGCGGTGGTCAGCTCAAAAAAGGTGGGTGGCTCCTTCCTGCTCGCTACCCCTTTTAATTCCCTGATAAGTGAAGCGGCTTGGTCCCTTTTGATAAGCTCTCTGTTAATGCGAAACCTTTCGGCAAAGCTGACCAAATGGGGTGAAGAGTAGAAGCCGACTTTCAGGCCCGATTTCATTAGTATGGACTCCAGCATTGCCCCTACAGATCCCTTACCATTGGTGCCAGCAATATGGATGTATCTCTGGCCGAGGTGAGGATTCCCAAAGGCCTTTAAGAGCTTCGACGTTTTTGAGAGGCCAAATTTGATCCCAAATTTCTGCAGGCTATACAGCCAGGAAACTGATTCTTTATAGGAAAAACACCGCCTTCCCATGTCCTTAGCTTGGCTTACCACATTCCTGTCCTCGAATGCACCATGCCTTCTTAATGCCTGCCTCCAAAGAGTTTACTTGAGTGTGCCTTATGCTATATAATGAAAAGCAGAGTGCAGAATGATACTAAAATCTCCATTTGGGCACAATCCATATTTCCTGTTAATGATTAATCAAAGGGGGAATAGTGGCTAAGGTCGCAACAGGCTTGGATCAATTTGCCCAGAGATTCTGGAAAAGACTCAGCGGTCAATCCCTAGGTCTATTGGCTAATCAGGCCTCTGTCGATCATAATCTGCGGAACGCAAAAGATGCAATCTCTGCTCTCCTTCCCGGACAGCTCAAGATCCTTATCGGACCCCAACATGGATTCAGGGGTGAAGATCAGGACAATATGGTTGAGACAGAAGACTATTTTGATCCGCAGTTAAGTATCCCGGCAGTTTCCCTGTACGGAAACAAAATGGATAGGCTGTCTGATATCCTCGATACCATAGATCTTCTTATCATAGATCTGCAAGATGTGGGAACAAGGGTATATACCTTTATCAGCACCATGCTTTACTGTCTTAAAGGCGCTGCCAAGGCGGGGAAAAGGATCCTTATCTTGGACAGGCCTAACCCTTTGGGTGGAGCAATAGTGGAGGGAAATCTTTTGCGCCCCGAATTTTCCTCCCTTGTGGGACCATTCACTCTTCCCATGCGCCACGGAATGACTATGGGAGAGCTCGCATACCTTTTTAAGGACGCCTTTAGGATTGACTGTGATGTCACCATCATTCCCCTCAAGGGTTGGCGTCGGGACATGCTATGGAAGGATACAGGATTAAGATGGATTATGCCCTCCCCAAATATGCCCCTTTTGGAAACTGCTTTAGTTTATCCAGGGCAGGTTATCTGGGAAGGTACAAATGTCTCGGAAGGAAGAGGAACATGCCGCCCATTCGAGATATTTGGCGCACCTTTTATCAACCCCTTCATAATCAAGAAAAGGCTAGCACCTGAAGATATTGAGGGATGCTATCTTCAGGAATACTGCTTCAGGCCTACATTCAATAAATGGAAGGGAAAGCTTTGCGGCGGCTTCATGATTCACGTATTGAACCCTGTTGCCTATAGACCCTATCGGATGTCACTTGCCTTACTCAAGTTAGTTATCGAGGCTTATGGAGGTGAGTTCGGCTGGCGGAAACCACCTTATGAATATGATTTTGAACGGCTCCCGATTGACCTTATTTTCGGAGATTCTTCAGTAAGGGCTAGTTTAGAAGAGGGAAAGGATATCAACGAACTCTTGGGATGTTACTCTAAAGAATTGGAAGGCTTCCTTGAATCAAGAAGGCCGTACCTGATTTATAAATAATAAAACTAACTCCTTCCGCCACCCACGGATTCAGAACTGAATAAGTTGCGAGGGTTACCTAATCTTGTTTAAGTTTTCTCTTGGCGATCTCCGCCTCTTTAGTGCCTGGAAACTTCTTAAGCACTTTCTTAAATACGAGATTTGCAGTTGTCTTATCATTTATTTTCTCAAATGCGAACGCCTGGTGTAACATGGCTATTGGAACCTTATTTCCATTTGGATAGCCATTAATGACCCTTTGATAGGCCAAAATTGCCTCCTCGTACTTCTTCAAGTCCCTATGAGACTCACCGATCCAGAAATAGGCATTATCCCCAAGGTCGGACTTGGGGTACAATCTAAGGAAGTCTTCAAAACCTGCTTTAGCCTCCTCATACCGGCCTTCCCTATAGCACGCCAATGCCCTATCGTAGATAGCTGACTCTGTTAGTTTCTTCTTCTCGCGGACGGAAACATCCTTTTGCCCAATCTCCTGAGCAGACGGGGCCTTCTCTAACCCGGCCTTTTTCTTCTTAGCTGAGGTCTCAATACCAAAATAATTTTCAATCTTATCTATGCTTGCTTTGAGGCCATCAATCATAGAAGAAAATTCTTTCATCTGGGACACCATGGCATCCTCTTTAGTAGTATCTTCCTCTATAGTCCTCTTCAACAATTGACTGTTATCTTCTGCCCTCCCGGTCAATGTTTGGATATCTTCCCTCATTCCCACAAGGTCCGCTCCGAGTTGGGCGAGATGCAAGCGCAGAGCCTCCTGACCCCCTTTCAGGGCCTTTCGATCCTCTTTCAAGGTCTCTTCCATCTCCTTTTGCTTGGCCTCGTTTGCCTTGATTGTCCCTTCCAGTTTCTTTATCGATTTCTCAAATCTCTTCCCGTCTTTCCTCGTTTGTCGATAGATGGCATGGAGCTGGTTATTGAGAGAAATTATATCCTTGTGGGAGGCACAAGATGTTGCAAAAAAAATAGCAACTGGAAGAAAGATGAGAGATTTTATGAATACGTGAACCATCCCCTCAATCCCGTACCGTACCCCCGGAACCCATATCCAGTAAACTTACCTCGGGGGCCTCTTTTCCCTGATATGGTACCCAAGCTCGATTAGCTTGGGCAGCAAAAACCACTTTTCCGTACCCAAAAAGGCCTTGCCTCCCCGATACCTAAATCTCAAAAAGACTATTCCTTTATGATCACGAAGTCATCGCGTCTGTTCTGGGACCATGATTCTTCATCATGACCGAAGAAAAGAGGCCTCTCCTCGCCATAACTCATGGTCTCTATTCTGTAAGAAGAGACTCCGAGAGAGACTAAAAAATTCCTTGCGCTAGTGGACCTTCTTTCCCCCAAGGCAATGTTGTACTCGTTGGTACCCCTTTCATCACAGTTACCCTCAATCCGTACAGAGATGTTTGGGTTATCTTTCAGGAATTCTGCCTTTTCCTTAAGGATAGCCCTATATTCTGGTTTGATGAAAAACTTATCAAAATCAAAATATATTAGCTCCCCTTCAAATCTTGCGGCCCTTCTGTCCAGCAAGGCCTCTTCCTCTGCCTCAGGCTCCCATCTCTCGGCCAATTCTACTTCCTCAGGCCTCTCAATCTCGACTTCCTCTTCCCTTTCAACTTCCTCTTCCTCCTCCTCGACTTCAATGGCTAATTCCTCGGCCACTTCCTCGGCTGGCAGCTCTTCCTCCTCAACCTCCACTACCTCCTCCTCAGGAGGGGCAGTGATTTCTTTCTCTTCTACTACCACCTGCTTTTTGGCGCACGAGGAAAGCAAGAAAATGGATGAACATGCAAAGACCACCATTGTTGCAATTGCTAGATGCCTCTTCATGACTATTTACCTCCCTGTTTAAGGTTGTTTGCGTAAATCCTCACTATTTTACAAGTTTAGGACAATACCATTGCTCGATTACGGTTTCAAGTGTTTAGATGTCAAATAATACTTTTCTTAAAAAAGATGTGGGTCATTATTTTGAATACTGAGCCCATGAAGGGGAGAGCTGCTCACCTTTAGAAAATGTTACCTTCCTTTGATTTTCCCCGTTGGCATTAGCAATGAAAATATGGTAGTTGCCACCTGCTCTGTTAGAACTAAAGGCAATATACCGCCCATCTGGAGACCAACACGGATTCTCATTATTACTTTGACCTTGAGTAACTCTGCGCAGATCCTTTCCATCCGGTGAAATAGTATATACATCGAAGTGATGATCGAAAGAACCAGCAAAGGCTATCCGATCGAGTTTTGACCAGGCTGGTGAGGTATTATAGTTTCCTTGAAAGGTTAATCTCTCTACCTGGCTACTCACTAGGTCAAGGATATATATCTGGGGAGAGCCAGATCTATTGGAAACAAAGGCCATTTTTTTGCCGTCAGGGGAAAAAGTTGGGGATACATCGATCCCCCAATTTTTCGTCAGCCTCTTCAATATCTTGCCTGTTGTGTCAATCAAATAGATGTCTGGATTTCCACTAATGGTAAGGGTCAGGGCAAGCTCCTTTCCGTTTGGCCTCCAGGCGGCAGCGATATTTAGGCCTTTTCTATCAGAGATCTTTGTCACCGATTCTCTGAGCACATCATGCATGAAAAGTACGGTCCCGGAATTACGAAAAGACGTATACATCAGTCTTTCTCCCAGGGGAGACCACCTTGGTGAAAGCGTTATTGTATTGTAAGAGGTTATTTGCTTCAGATTATGCCCATCATAGTCAGATAGGTAAATCTCTTTATGCCCGGTGGAGGTTCCAACAAAGGCCAGCTTGGTCAAAAATGGCCCAGGATCACCGGTCAGCGTACGGATGATCTCGTTCCCGAGGCGATGAATGAGATATCTTGATTCATCAACTATCCCTAACGCCCTTTTCCCGTAAAGCTGTTTGCCGGAAAAGACATCAAATAATCTTATCACTACCTTAAGCTGCTGGCCGATACATTCATAACCCCCTTTTATAAGGAGTTCGGCCCCGATGACGGACCAATCTTTGAAATGGATGCTATCACGGGTAATGCCAGCCTCTGGCCGTTCAATAAAGGAGCCCTTATCCAGTGGCTTGAAATAACCGCTCAGATCCAAATCGTTGGACATAATCTCGGAAAGTTCCCGGCCTAGGTCGGGATGTTCGTTTTTCTTACCCAGGTATTTAAAATCGGGTATAGCTACAGATATCCTCCTCATTGAAGGAGAGGTTATGTCTATGTAAAGTCTGCCCTCTACTCCCTCTGTCTGGAGGATAATGCCTATCCCTAGAACCAAAATCCATACAAGTATCCGGAAGATGCCCCTCGTATTAAACAAGATCTTTGAGACTAAAATTGATTTCAACTTCATCATACCTCTTCCTGTAACCTTGTGGAAATCCGGGTAGAGGGTCTGATTTCTCTATGGCCTTCAGCACAGAGTCATCAAATAAACGATCGTTAGATCGCATCTTAAACCAGGTCTTCAAAATCCTTCCGTTCCTCTTGACAGTCACTATAACTACCGCCTCGGGGATTTTGCCTCCTTTTAGATTAAGAAGGGCGACGGGATAGGACCAATTACTTTTGATGGTATCCTCGATCTCCATCTGATAGAGTTTAAGGGTTGTACCTACATCCGAAGAGATCCCGGACATCAAACCCTTGTTTCCTCCCTTGAGGGCAGCTTTACTATCTCCTCCTTTATCCGAAGACATCCCACTCTTTTCATCCTTGGGGAGGGCCTTCGTACCCCCTTCAGATTTGTCCCGGGTCTTTTCGGGTTGGACTTCCCTCACATCTTCAAGCTTTCTTTCAATTTTAGATATGGCCTTATCAATAAGCTCTGACGGGGAATGAGCTTTCTCTCTGGATGTTGCTATAGGTATTGGAGAAACTCTTTTTGCTAAAATAGGGGCGGCCTTCTTCTTAAGGGCAATCCGCCGGGTCTTGGCGGTTAGTATATGAGATGTTTCGCTTGTTTTTGCTATGCCGGCTCTACCTCCTCCCTTGACCCCGCTCTTAAGGCCTGATGGAGAGCCAACTAACTCAACATGATATACCCTTCCCTCTATAGATGGATAGCGGATAGTGGTCTGTGGAATGAATAGGATTGTAGAGAAAACAGTTAAATGAAAAAAGACCGATAGGGTCATCATCTGGCCCCATCTCTCTTCCTTAAATCCTGAATTGACAAGTGTTGCTGTCATTTATGCAAGGGCTCGGTTATCATTCCCACCTTGGTAATTCCAGCCTCCTTAACCCGAGCCATAACCTTGATTACAAAGCCATAAGGCACATCCTTATCAGCCTGCAAGAAGATCTCCTTTACTGCTCTATTGGCAAATATCTTTTCTAGTTTTTCCTTGAGGGTCCCAAGTTCAATTTTATAATCCTCAATAAAGATGAGCCTTGTCTTAGTTATAGATAATACTAAGGGATCCTCTTTGCTCTTTACGCTTTTGCTTTCCGTTCTAGGAAGATCTACCTTGACCCCATGCATCATCATGGGCGCTGTCACCATAAATATGACGAGCAATACCAACATCACATCAACCAGGGGTGTTACATTGATATCTGATATCACATCCTGCCTGTTTTCCCCCACATCCATTACTATTCGCCTCTTGCCCTTTCGATTGATGCCCTCCTGATGAGCCCTCTTTCCAGTAAACCCATAAGGTCAGAGATGAAATTTCCCATCTCTATCTGAGATGCCCTTGTCCTGCGGTTAAAATAATTGAAGGCCACAACTGCCGGTATAGCTGCCGCTAGTCCTGCGGCCGTAGCAATCAGGGCCTCAGCTATACCGGGGGCCAC
>DAOVGH010000076.1 GCA_030672485.1 Desulfobacterales bacterium
TTTTCAGTCGACTGGGAGGGGCTCGGGCCTACCTAAGACATCTCGATCTGGTTGGTCCGGCATTTATCATCACTATGGGAATACTCTTTTTAATCCATGGGCCATTTGGGTCTCTAAGTCCAATGTAGAAAGGAGGGATGGGGATAGGCAATGTAGCTTAGGCATGAGATTTAGAACAATTTAGAAAGGAGGAAGGTCATGAAAAAAATTTTGGAAAACATTATTATTAAATGTATGTCAAATAATTTAAACAAATAAGAAAAACATGCAATCAAGTGGGCAGTGGTTTTAGTGGATGTCCAAGGCGACTTCACTGTATGGAAGAAGGGGTCCTTGGGGGTAGCAGGTTCGGATAGGGCCTATGTTAGACGGGTAAAGGCAGCGCTCTATGATTTGAAGAAAAAAGGCCTTGACATCTATGCCACCCAGGACTGGCACCCCAAGAATCATCTTTCTTTTTTCACTAATCACCCGGGAAAAAAGCCTTTCGAGGTTATCAAGCTCCATGGACAAGATCAGGTTTTGTGGCCCCCACACTGTGTCCAGTGTACGGAAAACGCCGAGATTTTGGTTGATAAATCCTTGTTCAAACTGGTAGTGCAAAAAGGAATGCTCATGGACTGGGATAGTTATTCGGGCTTTTATGTTGGTGGTGGGACCAAGACTATCTTGGAAAGTGCTTTGAAAAAGGAAGGCGTAGATAAACTGCTGATGTTTGGCATCGCCACTGATTACTGCGTAAAGAGCACAGCCGTTGATGGTGCTAAATTAGGATTTGAAGTCACTGTTGTTACGGATCTCTGCCGAGGTGTGGACCCCAAGACAAGCGACAAGGCAATTCAAGACATGCCCGCCGCAGGAGTCAGGGTAGTAGAAAGCCTGGATGAAGTTCGAATAAGGTAGGCGCACTTTCCAGCCAAGATGAGGAGGCCGAGCCCCAAAA
Organism: Desulfobacterales bacterium; assembly: GCA_030672485.1. Taxonomy (GTDB): domain Bacteria; phylum Desulfobacterota; class DSM-4660; order Desulfatiglandales; family B25-G16; genus JABXJZ01. The sequence continues at coordinate 944 of DAOVGH010000076.1, forward strand.
GGCTCGGCCTCATATATGACTGCCAAGAGAGAATCTGAGCAGATAGCCATCCGTGGAGATGCGCCAGCAATACCCGTGTTCCTAAGCGGCAGAGTTGGTTGTGCTCACAAGTAATTCAACGGGCCAGCTCAAGGATAAGCACATCATCCCAGGGATCTGATCTTTTAACATCTACCCTTATTTGTTCGCCTGGTGACAACTCAGGACCACTTACTGCTGGAAGGTCAGCAACGAAGAGAAAGTCAGGTAGTATTATCGAATATTTGCTTTTGAGTTTTTGGAAAACAATGGCATTGAACCTATCATTTATCCGTCCCGCAAGATATTTCAGTATCCAGTACCTGATTTGGTTCCTCTTCATCAGATCAATATCCCTTAACGTCTGCTGTATCAATAGGTTCAGCTCTTCAAGCCTTGATTCTTCATAAACAGGCCTCTTTTTGAGCAGGGCAGAATGGATTTGTCTTTGCACAAGCAGGTCCATATATCTTCTCAAGGGGGAAGTTGCGTTGGTGTAGACATCAACCCCGAGACCACTGTGTGGTTGAGGCATTGTATCTATCAAAAGAGGCTGAAGCTTGCGCCTCTGCCGAAATACATAATAGATATAGTTGGATTCATCACTGAGTAACCTTTCTTGAAGTGGTTCTTGGCCCCTATAAAGGATGGGCAGCGCTGTCTCAGAGGCAAATCTTGCCGCCAGCCAGTTATAGAGAATCATACATTCTGAGACGATTATCTTTGCGGGGGTATCCTGTTCGATGAGTCTAATTCGTACCTCTGAGTTATCGTCAAATTCGAAATGGATCTCCGGCAGGGGTATGAGCAATGCCCCATTGGCAACCCTCCTGCGCCTAAGGGCCTGGCTCAACTGGTAGAGGGCTGAGAAAGTTGGCTCATCAGCATATACAGTATTTACCTGATCGTAGGTAAGCTGTCTTTCTATTCTCACAACTGAGGGCATAAAACGATAGTCCTTAAGGTTCCAATCCCCATCAAAATCCGCGAACAGGGAAATGGCCAACCTCTGAAAACCTTCCACCAAACTCAATGCATTGTTAGAAAGGCTTGGAGGGAACATAGGGATCTGATTGACCGGAAGGTAGATCGAGCTTGCCCTACTGGAGGCTTCCTTGTCTAAATATCCTTCAACCTGAATACATGGAGCCAGATCGGTAATATGAACGCCGAGCCTATAGCCTCCATCAATAGGCTGCAAGCTTAAGGCATCATCAAAATCCCTGGTAAATGGGCCATCAATGGTAAAGATAGATAGGCCTGTCAAGTCTTCCCGGCCCGAGGGGTCCATCTCTTTTCCCATTACCATCTCTGCCTCTTTGAGGACGCGCTCACTGAAGTCGGTCCTTATTTTAAGCCTATGAAGATCAAGACTCTCGTCCTCACGCCATATATCCAGCTTCACCAATAGGTGGCGTGCCAGACCTATGTCCTTGATTCCGGCCCGAGAAAACATCTCCTTACCCAGCTTGAAATCCGGGGCATCCTTTCCATAAAGGGCAAGTTGAACAAGTATTTCAATAGCCTTTTCCTTTACGGGCGGACCCCCCCTATATCGATCATTGATCACCTCCTTAAGGAAGTCTGCTCCTTCATTAATCTCCCTTTCTCTTAATTCAGCTGCGTCTCTGGCCTTTCTTATCTGCGCTACCTTATCTGGACTATTCGGGAGAAAATAGTCATCTCTCATCTTGAAATAAAGGCTGTCGGCAAAGAGGGCCCTGACCAAAGCAGATACATGGTCATCGGTGACATTCTTACCAAAGGAGAGATGGGCAAGATATTTATAGGTAAAACCCTCATTTTCCTCATGCGTGAGTTCCCATAGATCTTTAACGGGAACCTTTTTCATGCAATCAGTGCGTCTACGCTCAACTACTTTCAACTCCTTCAGCAATTCCTCCCTTGACCTGGAAATATCTAAGATAGTAGATGAGATGAAGAGGGCCCTTTTGGGAGAAATACTCACCTCATGGTTGGACAGGGTCAAAAGCCGCAACTTACTTGCCCTATCTTTCAGGCAGACGGATAGCACGATCTCCCTCTGATCAATGTATTCAACAATCTTGCCCTCAGACATAAAAGATCCTTCGCCCACTTTACATGATACAGGTTTACTCCCTGGGCAGAGCCCGGAGTTTCCTTGTAGATCTTGGGTTTTTACTTAGGGGAGTAAAGGAAAGAGATAATAGCTAAAACGATGATAATAAGGCCCAGACTTGCATATATCACTATGCTTAAGGGAGAGCCTTTGATAGTTTCAAGCAAAAAAGACGCATTATAAACATATCCCATATAAAAGACAAAGAGAAACGACAAAGTAAGTCCTAATTGTATCCGACCAAGTAACAGACACAGAGAGATTACAGTGACATAGGAGATAACCATATAAATGGGGACCTTGATTTCCACTGCAGATAGTATGCCCACTGGATCCATGATTGCCCTCTGCTCCTTATTTTATAAGTTGCCAATGATCCCTCAAAAAGGAATGTGTGCCCAGCTTTTTTCGAGGCCGGACCGCTGCCTTTTT
>DAOVGH010000008.1 GCA_030672485.1 Desulfobacterales bacterium
GTATCTTTGATCTTTCCGATAAGCATACTACCCAGAGAGAAAAAGGACCTTATATCATTATGGCACCTCTCGGCAAATAGGCGGAAGACAAGGCATTTATCTGGTTACAGGAGCTAAGAAAGGCCGGCCTTAGATGCGGGATGGAATACAGACCTTTGGGCCTCAAGGCCCAGATGAGGCACGCAGACCGACTCGAAGCCAGGAAGGTGTTGATTATTGGGGAGGATGAGCTGAGTAAAGGCAAGGGTATCCTAAGGGATATGGTTACCAAGGAACAGATAGAACTCCCCTTGGATAACGTGGTTAACGAACTACTAAGACTGAAGGGATGAAGTTGGATATAGATACCATCGGAGATTGGAAAAGGACGAATGATTGCGGCAGCCTACGGAGAGATGATATTGGTCGCCAGGTCGTCCTGATGGGATGGGTCAACCGGCGTAGGGATCTGGGGAAGTTGATATTTGTTGATCTCAGGGATAGGTCTGGTTTGACCCAGATTGTCTTTGATAGGGAAGTTGATGAGATCAGTCATGAGAAGGCAGCTATCTTAAGGAACGAATGGGTTATAGCGGCCAAGGGAGAAGTCACGCCACGTCTGGCTGGGCAGGAAAATCCCGAGATGCCCACCGGAGATATCGAGGTGAAGGTAAATGAATTGAAGATATTGAATGAAACAAGGGTCCCCCCGTTCCAGGTTGATGGAAAGATTGATGCATTAGAGAACCTGCGGTTGCGGTACAGGTACCTGGAACTCAGAAGGCCGGCTCTGTTGCATAATCTTGTTATGAGGCACAGGATAGCCTTGACTATTAGGAACTTTCTGAACAGAAAGGGATTCTTGGAGGTGGAGACCCCTGTGTTAACAAAAAGTACCCCCGAAGGGGCACGGGACTATCTTGTGCCAAGCCGGATTACCAAAGGATCCTTTTATGCCTTACCGCAATCCCCGCAATTGTTTAAGCAGCTCTTGATGATGGCCGGCTTTAATCGTTATTTTCAAATTGTTAAATGTTTTCGGGATGAGGATCTGAGGGCCGATAGACAACCAGAGTTCACACAGGTTGACCTTGAATTGTCCTTTGCAGATGAGGGCGAAGTTATGGATGTTGTTGAGGGGATGATGGTGGATACATTCTCTAAAATTCTGGGTTGCCCCGTCTCCAGGCCATTTGAAAGAATTGAATATGAGAGGGCAATGGATTTGTATGGCTCGGACAAGCCGGATATGAGATTTGGCATGGAATTGGTGGATGTATCAGATCTTCTTAGATCTTCAACGTTCAGGCTCTTTACACAGGTGATAGGGGAGGGAGGAGTTGTTAAGGCAATAAAGGTAAAGGGCGGAGCATCCTTTTCCCGAAAGGAGCTGGATGAATTAAGCTCTAAGGTGACTGATTTTGGTGCCAAAGGATTGTTCTGGGCCAAGGTCAGGTCCGATGCCTGGCAGTCACCACTGGCCAAGTTTTTGACCCCGGACATGACAAGTAGTGTTGAAGAGAGACTTGGAGCCACAGAGGGAGATCTCATTATATTTGTGTCCGATATGGCTCAAAAGGCCAACAAGGCATTGGGCCTGTTAAGGATCGAGATAAGCAAGAGACTTGATTTGGTCAAAGACGCAGGCTATTCATTTGTCTGGGTAACGAAATTCCCTTTGCTTGAGTATGACGAGGATAAAAAAAGATATGTAGCCGTTCACCATCCATTTACAGCCCCTCTGGAAGAGGATATACTTTTGCTTGCGGAAAGACCAGAGGCGGTAAAGGCAAGATCGTATGATTTGGTGATTAACGGGGAGGAGATAGGTGGAGGTAGTGTAAGAATACATAATATTGGCTTACAAAACCAGGTCTTCCGTGCATTGGGGTTGGAAGAAGAAGAGGTGGGAGAAAAATTTGGTTTTTTCCTTGAGGCATTAGAATACGGTGCACCTCCCCACGCAGGTATTGCCCTCGGTTTTGACAGACTTGTAGCTCTTATGGTTGGTGCTGAATCGTTAAGGGATGTAATTGCCTTTCCCAAGACCCAGCGGGCGACCTGTGCTGTAACCGATGCGCCTTCCAGAGTAGATAAGGATCAGCTTGCTGAGTTGGGTCTTTCCCTACTTTACCCTTGACAAAGTATCAAAATAAAATTATAGAAAGCCAACTTTCAAGGAGATCACGTTCGGGCTATGAAGTACGGCTTTGCCCGGAGATGGTTCTTTACCTAACACGGAAGGAGGTATTAAGGTGAGTGAGGTGACGGCTCCCATGGCGGGGAAGATAATTGATGTAAAGGTTGAGGTTGGTGATACAGTTAATGAAGATGATGAACTCGTTATTCTTGAGGCCATGAAGATGGAGATGCCCATTGTAGCTCCAACATCGGGGACGGTTAAAGAGATGAGATGTAAGAAAGGAGACTCAGTTGGAGCCGATGAGATTTTAGTCGTGATCGAATAGATACATGGTTTTTTATTAATAGCATGGATCAAGAGCCCTGTCCGGTCATCGGCAGGGCAGTTTTATTTAAAGCGCCCTTTAAGCATCAATAGCTGGGTTATCCGAGTGACGATCGGAAATGCGGAACAGAGATAGTAGCTAATATGTTACAGGGGGAATCTATATGACCGATTGGGGTCTCGCAGTAAGGATATTCTCTTTTGGCCTCAGCGCTGTGTTCGGCTCCCTTGCGATACTGATAGGGGCAATATATGCATTTGGGAAGATCTTAAAGGTTATAGGAAAAAAAGGGTAACTGGAAGGGTTAGATTATGCTTGATATGGTCCTGACCACGGGCTTTATGCACCTGACTGTTGGCAACCTTGTTATGTGGCTTATTGCCTTTGTCTTTATCTACCTGGCCATAAGTAAAAACTACGAGCCTCTCCTTTTGGTACCTATCGGTTTTGGTATATTGATCGTAAATTTACCCGTGACATCTTTAATGAAGGAAGGGGAAGGGCTTTTATGGATATTTTACCACTATGGATTGGAATGGGAGGTAATCCCTCCCCTTATCTTCTTAGGGCTGGGCGCCATGACGGATTTTGGGCCCATGATCGCCAATCCTAAAACCCTTATATTGGGTGCAGGGGCCCAATTCGGTGTCTATGTTGCCTTTTTTGGGGCCCTCATCCTTGGCTTTACCATTCCAGAGGCATGTTCCATAGGTATCATTGGCGGTGCTGATGGGCCAACAACTATTTTCACAACGGTCCACCTTGCCCCTCATTTATTGGGGACAACGGCTGTGGCTGCTTACTCTTATATGTCCCTTATTCCAATCATTCAGCCTCCTATCATGAGGCTCCTTACCACCGAGAAGGAAAGAAAGATCGTTATGAAGCAGTTAAGGCCAGTCTCAAAGAGGGAAAAGATCCTCTTTCCCTTGGTGACAGTCGTGGTTGTCTGTCTTATTGTGCCGGCCTCTGCACCCCTCATGGCCATGTTTATGCTGGGAAATCTCTTTAAGGAGTGTGGTGTAGTAAAGAGACTTTCAGATGTGGCGGCCAATGAACTCATGAATATTGTCACCATACTTCTGGGTATTAGTATTGGTGGTACGATGTCTGTAGAGCATTTTTTAAAACCTAATGTGATATTTGTTTTTATTATGGGTCTTGTGGCCTTTGCCTTTTCCACAGCAGCTGGGATACTTTTGGCAAAGATTATGAACATATTTGCCAGGGAAAAGGTAAATCCCCTCATTGGTTCGGCTGGTGTATCTGCTGTTCCTATGGCAGCCAGGGTTAGTCAACTGATGGGTTCAAAGGCTGATCCAAAGAATTTTTTGCTTATGCATGCCATGGGCCCCAATGTGGCAGGTGTTATCGGTACGGTTGTCGCCGCGGGTGTATTCATTGCACTTGCAGGACGATGAAAGGGGATAGAAGGATATGTTTGACGATAAGAAGATTGGAGAAATAAGAGAGGGATACAGAAAATGGACCGATGTACTGGAAGCGAGATTAGCAAAGAGACCTGAGAGAAAGGGTGATTTTGTTAATACCTCGGATATCCCTGTAGAGAGGTTATATACGCCTCTGGGGGTAGCCGATTTTGATTATATGAGAGAGCTTGGTTTGCCCGGGGAGTATCCCTTTACAAGAGGGGTTCAACCCACTATGTACAGGGGAAGATTGTGGACTATGCGGCAATATGCGGGTTTTGCTACTGCCGAGGACACGAATCGTCGATACAGGTTCCTCCTGGAACAGGGCCAGACAGGTCTATCAGTGGCCTTTGATCTTCCTACCCAGATAGGATATGATTCAGATCACCCACTAGCTCAAGGAGAGGTAGGCAAGGTTGGGGTAGCCATTGATTCATTAAAAGATATGGAGATGCTCTTTGACCAGATCCCACTGGACAAGGTAAGTACCTCAATGACTATAAATGCACCCGCCGCTGTGCTTTTGGCCATGTATATTGCCGTGGCCGAAGGACAGCGCGTATCCTCAAAGGAGTTACGGGGAACCATTCAGAACGATATACTCAAGGAGTATTCCGCACGGGGGACGTATATCTTCCCTCCTAAACCGTCTATGAGGATTATTACAGACATCTTTTCATTCTGTTCACGAGAGGTTCCTCAATGGAATACAATCAGCATCAGCGGATACCATATCAGGGAGGCGGGTTCAACAGCGGTTCAGGAGGTGGCCTTTACTCTGGCCAATGGGATTGCCTATGTAGAGGCAGCCATTAGTGCCGGATTGGATGTAGATGAGTTTGCCCCAAGGCTCTCCTTCTTTTTTAACGCCCATCTTGATTTCCTGGAGGAGATTGCCAAGTTCAGGGCTGCAAGGAGGCTATGGGCAAGAATTATGCGGGAGAGATTCAAGGCCAAGGATCCAAGGTCGATGATGATGAGGTTTCACACCCAGACAGCCGGCTGCACCCTGACCGCACAACAACCGAAGAATAATATAGTAAGGGTTGCCTTTCAGGCACTTTCTGCGGTTTTGGGTGGCACACAATCGCTCCATACCAATTCCATGGATGAGGCCTTCTGTTTACCGAGTGAGGAGGCGGTTCAGATTGCCTTGAGAACCCAGCAGCTCATTGCCTACGAATCCGGTGCCACTGACACGGTTGACCCCCTAGGTGGCTCGTATTACATCGAGGAGCTGACAAAGGAGGTTTTTGGCAGGGCTCAGGACTATATTGATAAGATTGATGAGCTTGGTGGGGCAGTATCTGCTGTTGAGAAGGGCTTTATCCAAAGGGAGATTCAGGACAGCGCCTACCGCTACCAGAGAGAGATTGAAAAGGGCGAGAGGGTAGTAGTTGGTGTAAACAGGTTCCAGGTAGAGGAGGAATCTCCAAAGGATCTTTTAAGGGTGGACCCAAGTGTCAGGGTCTCTCAGATGGAAAGGCTGAAGAGACTGAAATCAGAGCGAGACAGTCGAAGGGTGAAGGATATAGTAAGTGGGTTAAAAAAGGCCGCTCAGGGGAATGATAACCTGATGCCCATCATTTTGGATGCGGTGAGGGCTTACGCCACCTTGGGAGAGATCTGCGACGCATTACGGGGTGTTTTTGGAGAATATCAGCCAGTGAGCACTATAGGGTAATCTTAGTTGATTAATCGTCTGGGAAGTGCCTAAAGTGACTAAAGTGAGCTAAAGTGACTAAAGTTATGGAGAATAGGGAATTCTCGAAAGGACTGGAAAAGCGAACTCGAAAATTCGCGGTGAGCATAATTCAGTTGTCATCTACCTTGCCCAATACGCCAGAGGGCAGGGCAATAAGGAATCAGATCACAAAATCGGGAACATCTATTGGTGCAAACTATCGTGAGGCCAATCGAGCCAGAAGCAAGGCAGATTTCAAGAACAAGATTAAGATATGTGAAGCTGAAGCGAGTGATCGGAAATAAATAACTTTAGGCACTTTAGCTCACTTTAGTCACTTTAGTCACTTGCAACTTCAGTAACTTTAGTTCACTTTAGTCACTTGTAACTTTAGGCACTTTGTCAACTATTGGAGGTTGATTAAAGATGGATAGGGAAAGAAAAATCAGGGTTCTGGCTACGAAACCTGGGCTGGATGGCCATGATAGGGGTATAAAGGTCATTGCCAATGCATTGATGGATGCAGGAATGGAGGTAATCTATACGGGTTTAAGACAGAGCCCGGAACAGATTGTGGAGACAGCCATCCAGGAGGATGTGGACGTCATTGCATTGAGTTTCCTCTCTGGCGCCCATGACTTCCTCTTTCCCAGGATAATGGAATTGTTGAAGGGCAAGGGGGTAGATGATGTCCTGGTTATTGGAGGGGGTATCATTCCAGATGAGGACATATCTTCCCTGAAGGAGGTAGGCATAGCCGAGATCTTTGGTCCGGGCACCTACACTGATGATATTGTCAAGTATATAAAAAATAATCTGAAGCGCTAGGTTGATCTTGGCCGTCTTCATTATTGGTTATTAGTTATTCGAGTAACAAAAAACCCCGGTGAAATATGCCCACCCTGTGGAATCCCCCCTGGCCCAGACCTGGCATTGTAAATTGGGTGTTTGATATTGAGTTCCGGAAAAAACTCCTGCTCCATCTCTAATACCCCTGCACGTCGCACCAGGGCTGGCCCTGGCCCAGACCGAATGTCTGAGAATGCCTTCGCGCAGGTGGGCTAGTCGGAGCCTGTCTGCATGCAACACACATGCAGAGGGCACCAGGGCGGGCCGTAGGGGGTCCCGCCTAACGGCGGGAATTCCACAGGGCAAGCCACAGGGCAGGCGATTAACGAAAAAATGAGTGTATCTACTATGATTGAACTGAATGAGGAACAGAGGATTATATTGGAGAATGTGAGGAGGGTGGCGAATGAGCGGATAGCCCCCAGAGCATCCGAGATTGACAGGGATGGCGTCTTTCAATGGGATATTGCTCGCCTTTTTGGCCAGATGGGCCTTCTTCAGATATTCCTTCCACCATCTTATGGCGGACTTGAAGAGGACAAAACCCTTATGCTTTGCCTGTGTGTTGAAGAAATAGCAAAGGCATGTGCCTCCTCAGCACTCATACTGATTATTCAGGCAGTTGGAAGTTATTCCATAATAGTGGCAGGGAACCAGGGCCAGAGGGATCGCTTTTTCCCTCGCCTCGCAAAAGGTGAAGAACTCATAGCTTACCTGGTAACAGAGCCGGATGCAGGTTCTGATGTGGCAGGGATCAAAGCCAAGGCGCAGGGGAAAAACGGTGAGTATATCCTAAATGGGCGTAAATGCTTTGCCACACATGGGGGAGTAGCATCTCTGTACTGTGTTTTGGCGAAGACAGGTGAAAAGGAGTTGACATTCTTTGTGGTCGAGAGGGATCAGGAAGGCGTATCTATTGGAAGAACGGAGGATAAACTGGGATTCAGGGGGAGTAATACCACAGAGGTTATTTTTGAGAATGTCAGGGTTCCCAAAGACAATAGGATTGGGGAAGAAGGGGAGGGGTTTCTCATTGCCATGAAGGATTTCGATATGTCCAGGCCAAGTATTGCTGCCCTTGCCCTGGGGATAGCAGAGGCCGCGCTCGATATCTCTCTCGATTATGCATGCCAGAGGGAGACATTCGGAAAGCCCTTGGTTAAACACCAGGCCATAGGTTTTATGCTGGCTGACGCAGCCATGCAGATAGAGGCGGGTAGAGGTCTTATGGTAGATGCTGCCAAACGCTACGATAGAAATGAACCGAATACAAAATTGGCAGCCATGTCCAAATGTTTTTGCAGTGATATTGCTATGAAGATCACAACAGATGCTGTTCAAATTCTTGGAGGCTACGGCTATACAAAGGACTATCCTGTAGAAAGGCTCTTTAGGGATGCAAAGCTTACGCAGATCTTTGAAGGTGCCAACCAGATTCAGAGGCTTATTATTGCCAGGGAGATGCTGAAGGAGAGAGGGTAGCAGGGATTGCAGGTGGCGTCGGTCAGTATATGGGGCAGATGGCCAAAGGCCTCGGGTCAAAAACGGTCATTGGTATTGACAGAAACCCTGAAAGACTCAACAGGGCCCTATCATATCGTGGAAACACGCCCGATGAGTAGAATTACCGGGACATTTGAAGAGGTACATGAGGAAGGCTCACCGGCAAGAAGGATAGTCTTGACGCCCGATTTTTAGGCCCAGTAAATGAAAAGACAGAAATAGTAAGGAGAAATAATTATGGCATTGGATTGGATACCAAGGGCACCAAAGGATAAGAAATTAGATCATCAGATGTATGATGAAAAATACTTACACAAGCCAGAGCCACCCAGGACTACCTTAGAGAAGAGACCTTTATTGGATCCTCAAGGGAGAGATGTTTCTGGTCTCTATGTTGCCTGGATTACCCTCGACAATGAGAAGCAGTACAACTCCTATACCCTTGAAATGCTCCATGCGACCGCAGCTGCCTTTGACAAGGCCTCCCATGACCCAAGTGTCGTTTGCGTAGTTTTGACCGGGGCAGGAACAAGGGCATTCTGTACTGGAGGAAATGTCCCTGAGTATAGCGAATACTATGTTATGAGGCCCCTGGACTGCCAGGAGTATATGTCCGTATACTGGCGGGCATTTGACACCGTCTGGACCTCATCCAAGCCTTTTATACGGTGCTGCAATGGTATGAGCATCGGGGGTGGAGAGGAGATTGGTGGAGTCTGCGATCTCACAGTTGCCTCTGATTGTGCCACATTCGGTCAAGTAGGTCCCCTACATGGTTCAACAGCCATGGGAGGTGCATGCCAGTTCAAGCCTATTGAGATGACCATGCAGGATGCCATGTGGAATGCTGTCTCGTGTGAGCAATGGAGTGCTTATAAAATGTGGAGAAAGAACTATGTACATAAAGTAGTGCCGGTGCTCAAAAAGGATGGTGAGTTTATTAGAAACCCTGCGGTAATAACCGATAAATGGATTGAGGATGGGGAGATTGTCTATGGTGAATTTAAGACTGGCAAAGAGGCAGAAAAAGCCAAGGTGCTCCTTAAGGAATTACCTCGTGACCGATCGCTCCTGGATAAGATATGCATGGATATGGCCTGGACCTTTGCTAATCTTATGCCTCAGCAGGTTGCCATGTCCTATCAGATGATAAGGGCAACCAAGAGGGTTGCCTGGGAGAGGACCAAGGCAGAATCCATTATGTGGTGGGCGGCAAATGCCCAGGCATACGGTGAGTTTGATATGGGCATGAGCGCCTTCAATACCAAGAAGATAACGGGAACTACCAGTGTGGATGTTATAAAGTTGAGGCAGATGATCGCTAAGGGTCATCCCTATGATGAGGAGCTATTTGAGGCCGTGCTTGGAAAACCTAAGAAATAAGCACAAAATAAGCGATTAGCCACTGTTTATCTGCTCAGTCCTTCTTGCTCGGACTAAGGTACCAATACCCGATGAAAAAAGGGCAGGTTGAGCGGGGGTCTCATTTAGGTTATGTCGGAGAAAAAGATGAGATATATCAATGTCCAAATGGAAGGGGGACTTGGAACGATTACCTTGAATAAAGTTCCCCTGAATATCCTCAACATAGAGATGATGAATGAAATTAATGATACGCTCAGGGGCTGGTTAGAGGAGAGGGATCTCAAGGTAGTTCTCTTTAATGCAAACGGGAAGTGTTTTTCATCCGGTGTGGACGTGGCGGAACATATAGGTGATCTGGCATCAAAGATGATCGAGAGCTTCCATGGTATGTTTCGATTGATGGACGCCTTGGGTGCAGTTACGGTATCGTCTGTTTACGGATCCTGCCTAGCCGGTGGGTGTGAATTGTCGACCTTCTGTGACCTGGTAATTGCGGATAATACAGCCAAATTTGGCCAGCCAGAGATACAGCTGGGGGTGCTACCGCCAATTGCCGTCCAGATAATGCCCAGGATCATTGGAAGAAAGGCGGCTATGGATTTGATTCTGTCAGGGCGGATTATCTCTGCAAAGGAGGCAATGGATATGGGCCTCGTAAACAAGGTAGTTGCAAAAGGTGATCTAACCAAGGAAACTGATAAATTCATAAAACCCTAT
>DAOVGH010000019.1 GCA_030672485.1 Desulfobacterales bacterium
TGATTTTCAGGGAGGATAGATTCCTTTTTCATCAATGGATTCAAGAGAAATTTTTGCAAAAAACACCCCAGGAGAAACAAGGATGGCATGGTAACAACCAGGGACAGATAGGGATCAATATGCATATAATGGGATAGGACAAAGGTGATATACATGGCTACCATCATCAATTGCCCATGAGCCAGGTTTATGGTTCCCATTACACCCATAATCAGGGTCATGCCTATTCCGATCAGAGCGTAGATACCACCTATAAGAAGTCCAGCCACAATCGTTTGGAGAAAGACAACCATTTGATACTTCCCTATCTTATAATTTCCATTTATGGTCAGTATCCCCAGGTCTTCAGCCAGTCTACAGGATACGCAAGCTCTTTGGTAGCAATCTTGGCAGGCCAAACCAGTTCCAGTTTTCCGTTGATCCACTGTACCACATAGGTTGGTAATTTATTTTGGTTCTTCATCTTGCCATAAGAGATGAATTGAACTGGCCCGAAAACTGTCATCAGGTGTGTTTCAGAAAGTGCCTTTTTGATATCGATGTTCGTAAATGATGTGGCCCTCTCCAGGACATCCGCTATCACGTAACACGCAGCATATGCCTCTGCCCCGTGATACTCTGTTGGTTTTTTGAACCTGGCTAGGAACTTGTTATAATAACCCATGGCCCCTGGATAGGGGAGGACCTGATGCCAAAGGGTTGCTGAGATGACCTTTTCAGAAGCCACCCCTGCATTCTGCACAAATTCCGGCAGGGTAAAACCGGCTGCCCCACCAATGAACATCTTTGGCGTCAATCTTAGCTCCCTTGACTGCCTCATGAGCAAGGAGGCATCCATAATATAGGATACCATATAGACGATATCAGGATTGAGTTGTTTAATCCTGATCAAGACGGGTCTAAAATCGATTCCGCCGTGTTCATATCCTTGCTTAAGAACCACCTTAGAGCCCAATTTCTTACAGGCTTCTGCAAAGGAATGAGCACCCTTTGTTCCAAACAGGGAGTTTTCATGGAGAATGGCAACACTTTTCGGCTTAATCACTTGAGGAAGCAAGGTTTCAATTGCACTTGCATATTCACTCACCGGTGGATTCAACCGGAAAATAAAATCCCATCCTGATGCGGTGATTCTATCTGCGGCACCGGTATTGACCAGAAAGGGCATTTTATTTTGCTGGCATACACCAGCCACAGCATAGGTTACTGAACTGCTGTATCCACCGCCAACCATCACAACCTTATCCTTGGTAATAAGCTTTTCCACGACGGAGCGACCCACCTCCGGTCGCCCCGTGTCATCTTCTATGATCAGCTCCAGCGTTTTTCCCCTAATACCGCCTGCTGCATTGATCTCATCCACGGCCATTTCAAAGGACATTTTTTCAATTTCCCCAAATTTGGCCTGAGGACCGGTAAGGGGGAGAACAATACCCACCTTTACTGTGTCAGCGGCCATGGAAGGAGATGCCCCGAGACTCAGACATGTAAGCACCGTCAAGAGAGCGCCTATCAAGGTCTTTGCCTTTTTCATTGTATCACCCTCCTTTTGTGATTGAGCATATATTCTATTTCCGCGCAAACCCCTTTTGTCTTTTTCAAAAAGGCGTTGTCTGTTTGTAGAGAGTTATGCTTAAATGTAGCACACTCATTTGGTCAGGCATAAGTCTTTTTTAAAGGTTGATTATGATGGAAAAAAAGCTATTGGGAAGCACTCTCTCAGATGTAGCTATATCAGATATTGATTTGAGACCAGGACCATTCAGTATGAGCTTCGGCTTTGACCTGGAGCCCCTTAAGGCCTCAATTGGTAGATTTGGTGTTCTCAATTCCCCATATCTGCTTAAAGGTCCAGATCGCAAGTTCATAGTGGTTGCCGGATATCGAAGGTTGTTGGCCGCAAGGGAATTGGGCTGGCCAGATACAGCGTGTCAAATAGTGCCGGATACCTTTCCCCCTTTTGAGGCACTCTTGCTTAATTTGAATGACAATCTCACGCATCGTCAGCTGAATACTATCGAAAAAGCCATGGTTTTGAAAAGGTTAACCCGTTGCCTTAAATGGGAGGAAATAATAAAAGATTTCATGTCGATTCTCGGTATTCCGGCAAACAGACAAACACTGGAGGTGTTCTTAGGTCTAGAGGAGCTGGAGGAGACAATAAGGGTCTCCCTTGCCGCGGAAAGGCTATCCCTCAGGGTAGCGGGCTTGATGACGGGCATTGGTAGGGATGATCGGCTAAGGATCAACGACCTGTTTACCACCATAAAATGGAGCTTTAATCAACAATGGGAAGCCGCCCAAATGCTTATAGAAATTGCCAGCAGGGAAGGGCGTTCAATAAAGGAGCTTATAGATGAGAAAGAGATCATGGAGGTTTTAGGTAATGACGGGATGAACAACCCCCAAAAGGTGAAGTCAGTAGTTAAAATCCTGAAAGCCCGTCGATTGCCATCTCTTCTGGAGGCTGAAAAGCTATTCAAAAGAGGCCTTGCCCGCGTCTCCCTTCCTCTGGGAGTTCGAATAATTCCCCCGGCTTTTTTTGAGGGCATTGATTACAAGCTTGAAATAGTCTTCAGAAAAGGCCAGGAACTTAGAGAGAAGTTAGCGGTGTTATCCCATTTATCAGGGTTAGAAATGGTCACCGATTTTTGGAGAGGCATGGAGCCCAGATGAGGCAGTTCAAAATCAGCCGGATCTTAATTGAAAGGGGGGCTGAAAACGATTCCCTTGCCAAACGCATACTGAGACGATTACCGAATATACCCGTAGAGAACGTTGAACCACATAAACGGGCACCAGGAGAAGATATTGAAGGAATGGATAAGATGTCGCTCAGGATCATCCACTTTCGAGGTGAATTTCTCAAGCCATGCCCGGGAACAAGGAGGTATATGTGCTGCGGTTACCAGATCCTAAATGTAGGTATTAACTGTCCAATGGAGTGCAGCTACTGTTTTCTTCAATCATATATTAATCAACCATCGCTGCGCGTTTTCGGCAACTTAGAGGATAAACTTAATGTTATAGGCGAGATCATTGATAGCTCCCCTGATAGGATATTCAGGATTGGGACCGGGGAGTTTACGGATAGCCTCTCCCTTGATTATCTCACAGGATGGAGTGATTTCTTGCTCCCTTTCTTCTCCCACAGGAAGAACTGCATACTGGAGCTAAAGACAAAGACCTCTTCCATCAAACCCCTCATTGAAAGTCGGTATAGAAAAGGGATAATTATTGCATGGTCGTTGAATACCCCTCGTATAATAGCCAAGGAAGAGCGCAGGACAGCGAGTCTCAGAAGCAGGGTTCTTGCCGCCCGGCAGTGCCAAGAGGCCGGATTTGTGCTGGGCTTTCATTTCGATCCCCTCATACACTATCCAGGTTGGGAAGAGGACTACGAAGAAATAGTCCAACTTCTGGAGAGATACATTGACCCAGAGCCCATTATCTGGATAAGCTTGGGTTCCCTTAGATATATGCCGGATCTTAAATGGACTATTAAGGGTCGATTCTCAGGAACAGATATCTTTGATGGTGAATTTGTCCGCGGCTTGGACGGGAAATTCAGGTATTTCAAGCCTATTAGAGTGGAGATGTACGCTAAGCTTTCGGAAAGATTAAAAAAATGGTACGATGATCTAGGCGTCTATCTCTGTATGGAAAGCGATGATATATGGGGACAATCCCTGGGATGGTCCCCAGGGAATTCCGCTAACCTGGCCACCTACCTTGATGGCAGGGTCAGGAAGCTCGTGGGTCATTAGATTGAATCAAATAGCTTGTTATCCATCTCTAAATATGTTAGAGGCAAATCGGTTTCTGAAGATCGTAAACCTCATGGTTCTTGCCCGCCTCGGGTTGCAAGGCAGGGCGGTAGGTGTGGGTTTTCTCTGAACATGACATGTCTTCGGCAAAAATAGCGATTCGTTAATAGGCTAGGTTATAGGATGAAAGGGTAAGGTTAAATTGTAAGTAAGGAGGTACCATGGAGATCAGAAAAATAGGTGTAGTCGGGGCAGGCGTTATGGGTAACGGTATTGCTCAGGTGGCAGCCCAGATAGGCTGCGATGTTGTGATGAGGGACATTGAAACGAGATTTGTAGAAGGAGGCATGAAAAAGATAGACGGTTTCCTTTCCAAAAGCATAGAAAAGGGGAAGATCGATGCAAGGGAAAAGGACACTATTATGGGCCGCATAAAGGGTACGGTGGAGATGGCTAGCCTCAGTGACGTTGACTTTGTTGTAGAGGCGGTTATTGAGGATTTGGATCTAAAGAAGAGGGTTTTTAAGGAATTGGATGAACTGTGCAGGCCCGATGTTATCCTCGCTACAAACACATCATCAATGTCTATTACGGAGATAGGGGCAAGCACCAAAAGACCTGATAAGGTTTGCGGAATGCATTTCTTTAATCCCGTTCCTCTCATGAGACTGGTGGAGGTGATTAAGGGGTATTCAACGAGTGACGAAACAGTAAAGAGTACCGTTGCGTTGGCTCAGAAAATGGGCAAGACAACCGTGGAGGTAAAGAAGGATTCACCTGGTTTTATAGTGAACAGGATAATGATCCCTCATTTCCTTGAGGCCATGAGGATTGTTGAGGAGGGCATTGCCTCTATCGAGGATGTGGATAAGGCGGTAAAAAATGGTCTTAATTATCCTATGGGCCCGTTTGAATTGATGGATTTGACGGGTATCGATATCGCATATTTCGTGACTGAATACCTTTATAAAGAGCTTAACAAGGAAAGTAAATGGGTTGCTCCAAGTCTATTGAAGACAATGGTGAGGGCAGGGAAACTGGGCAAGAAAACCGGTGAGGGATGGTATAAGTAGGATAACTGGTAGTTATTTTCTACTTTTATGCCGCATGGATTTCAGCAACTTCCTATACTTGTGTTTGCTTATTTTCTTTTTTCTCTTTTTTACAACACTGCTCATGGAACTGAACACCTCCGAAGACTCGGTGGGGTTGGGGGATAGTCGGTGTAGAAAATATGTATTGTTACCATAATATGCGTAAGTTTACATAATATACATTATCAGACACAATACCATGCTTGAAAACTCACGAATTTCCCCGCTCTTTTCTCTGATAAAGGCTGTTATCAGCCAATGCAACAAAGTCGTTTTCGTCCATTTCCTCTGAATATGTTGCAAAGCCGATACTTGCTGTCACCCCGCCTTCATTTTCTTCAAATCCCCTGTTAAGTCTTGCGCTTATGTTTTGAGTAATATTAGTATCCGCCTCAACCAGAATAACAGCGAACTCATCACCTCCATATCTAAAGGCCGTATCTACATTCTCCCTGATGTTTGAAAGAATAATCATACCACATCTGGCAAGCATCTCATCACCGGCAAGGTGACCATATCGGTCGTTATAATCTTTGAAATGATCCAGATCCAAAAAGATTAAGGATAACGGATGCTTCAGGCGGTTTGCCCTACCAATTTCTTCTTTTAGCCTGTTGTAAAAATGCCGCTGATTAAAGAGACCGGTGAGATTATCAGTTATTGATAACTTTGCCAGTTCATCTCTGATCCTTCTCTCTATCAAGATCCTCTTGATCTTGGCCTCTATCTCATCAACCTTAAATGGCTTGCTGATAAAATCATTTGCTCCTGCATGGACAACATCCATATAGGTGTAGTCTTTGTCATAACCGGTGACGGCAATTATACTTATATCAGGGGCCTCTCTCTTCGCCCTCTTTATTAGTTCAATACCGTCAAGCTCCGGCATTTTTATATCAGTAATCAAAAAGGTATATTTCCCATCTCTGAGTTCCTGTAACGCATCTTTTCCATTACTGATGAAATCAGCATTAAATCCCAAGTTTGATAATAGGTTTTTCACATCTTTCCCTGTTTCTACCTCATCATCAACGATCAAGACATTCTCTTTACTGTAATCGTATTCTTCTCCCATCTTGAGGTAATCCAACAGACTCTCTCGCTCTATCTATCAACTAACTCACCAAGTAAGGAGTTCTGAAAACCCTTATCGATCTTTACCCTTACCAATCTTCCCTTAAGATCGGCTCTCGAAGGGAAATTAACCACCTTATTGCCCAGGGCCCTTCCAGTTAGCTGGCCACCTCCTCTTTTGGCCGGGCCTTCTACTAAAATCTCTTGAATCGTTCCCTCAAGTAGCCGGTTTTTCGATAGGGTTATCCCCCTTTGTCTGTCCTGCAATATAGACAGGCGCCTCTGTTTTTCCTTTTCCCCTATTGCTTCTGGCAACTGTAGTGCCTTAATCCCCGGTCTTTCGTAATATTTGAACGAAAAGAGGTTATCAAATTTCACCTCCTCTATCAAGCTTAAACTGTCTTCAAAATCCTCTTGCGTTTCGCCAGGGAAACCAACGACCATATCGCTTGTAATTGCTATATCAGGTCTTGTTTTTCTTAGCCGCCTTATCAAGTCAACGTACTGATCTCTCGTATATCCCCTATTCATAAGCCTCAGTATCTTAGTCGAGCCTGATTGAACTGGCAAGTGAATGTGTGGACAAAGGCTTTTTGATCCTGCAAAAAGATCTATTAGTTCGCCGGACAGATCCTTGGGATGAGAAGTCGTGAAGCGAAGCCTCTCTAAGCCTGCAATGGTATCGAGTTCCTTAAGTAAGCCAGGAAATGTGGGCAGGGCCC
Source organism: Desulfobacterales bacterium (assembly GCA_030672485.1). Taxonomy (GTDB): domain Bacteria; phylum Desulfobacterota; class DSM-4660; order Desulfatiglandales; family B25-G16; genus JABXJZ01. The sequence goes on from DAOVGH010000019.1 coordinate 6,658, forward strand.
GGTTCTTGACATTGTAGGAGTTCACATTCTGCCCTATGAGGGTGATCTCCTTTATGCCCTGAGTGACCAGATATCTGGCTTGATCAATAACGCGCGCTGCCGGCAGGCTTGTCTCCCTGCCCCTAACAAAAGGAACAATGCAATAGGCACAGAAATTATCACATCCCTCCATAATCTTTAAAAAGCTCGTAACCCTGCCCTTCAGATAACCGTTACACTTGGGAAATGGGGTAAGCTCACAGGCCAAATCCAGAGAGGAAATCCTCTCCCTTTGTTCCTTGATTTGAGAGAGGAATCTATTCACGTGATGAATATTCCGTGGGCCCAGAACTAAATCAAGATAGGGGAAGCGTGTAAAGAGATCCATCCCGCTCTGTTGGGCTACGCATCCAATGACGCCAATAATCAAATCCGGCTTCTTTGCCTTTAAATGAGACAATCGACCAATGAGGGTCAGTGCCTTTTCTTCGGCCTTCTGTCTGACTGTACAGGTATTGACCAAGACAATGTGAGCATCGTCAATGCTCTCCGTTTGCCCATACCCCTCATTAATAAGGATCTGGCTGAGGGAGGTGGAATCATGCTTATTCATCTGACAGCCGAAGGTCCTTATGTGAAATAACTGGGTCACCCTATCTCTCCTGCTTTGTCAGACCCCTCATGATAATCTTTTTAACATCTCCGGATTTTATGGAAAAAAGGCCATAGGGAAGCGGGCCATAGAAGATGCGGTCTTTGTCGATCTTTAATTCAACCTGGGACCCATCTTCCATGATAACTATGGCAAAGAGGTCACCGCCTTTTTCAAAAAAATCTATTTCCCGTATCTTGTGAAAGAAGATGGAAACCGTGGCGCCTCCGTGCCTGCCCGAGAGGAATGTCTGTCCCTCGAGACTGAAAAGGGTTATCCCTGAGGAAACATCAAACTGGTCGATCACTGTAGCTGAGAAGTCATCGGCAGGTTCAGGGATATCTGTCGGTACCTCTTCCCCTAAGATACCCATCCCTAAGGTAAGAAACGCGACCATTATGATCACAAAGGTATGCACAATCCTATCAACAGGATTTGTCTGCCTTGATATGAATACTCCCCTCCTCTTTCAGATATTTGATAAGTGAAGAGATCTCTTTCTCACATCCTGGAGATATGGAGATCTCAATCTCACCATTTGCAGGGTTAATGGTTCTCATAGACGCCATCCCGTCATAAGACTCCAGTATCCACTGTAAGTAGCAGATTTCCTGCTTGACAATGGACAAAATGCGCTTACTGGCTTGCGTTGTTGTAAGAGGATTCACCCCATTTAAGCTTTGTCCTCAAGATATCAAAATAGTCCTGATCAGGAGATTTGATCAGTTTCAGCTTCTTCTCTGACTTGGAGACAATAACCCTGTCATTATCCATGAGATCGAAGCCAACCTGACCATCAAAGGTGAGGGTCACCACCTCGTTATGTTCCCCCATCCTGATCTCTATGACGGATGTAAACGGCAATATGATAGGCCGCTGTGTCAATGTAAAGGGGCATATTGGTGTCAATATCAACGCCTCCAAATTCGGATAGAGTATCGGCCCTCCAGCAGAAAGGTTATAACCCGTTGACCCTGTGGGAGACGAGACTATCAGCCCATCTGCCCTAAACGTAGTCAGAAAACGGCCATCAATGGAAACCCTGAGATCAATAATTCTGGCCAGTGCACCTTTGTTAATAACAACGTCATTTAAGACCGAAAAACGACATTTCTCCGCATTATGCCTTAGGACACTGGCCTCCAACATCAGTCTGGTTTCAACCTCTATCTGTCCGGCGACAAGCTTTTCCATGTCCTTATAAAGCCTTTTTAGTGGGACCTCTGTCAGAAAACCTAGGCCTCCAAGATTAATACCCAAAAGAGGCAGGCCATATCGCCCAACCTTTCGTGCAGCCCCCAGCAGTGTCCCATCCCCGCCCAACACCACAACCCAGTCGACTGTATCCGGTATGCTTGTTTCCTCCTCAAGGCACTGGTTCAAGTGGGACCGAGATGCCATCTCTTCCGTATATACGGTTATTCCCCTTTGTGTAAACCAATCCCTGAGGCGTTGACACTCCCTTTTTGCAGGCCCGAGATTGTGTTTGAAGATTATGCCTACTGATTTAGGTGGCTTTGCCATTATAAGTGCCTAAAATGCCAAAAGTGATCTAAAGTGCCTAAAGTTATAGCCGTAACCCTGCCTTTGGGGATGCCACTGTTGTGAACAAACGGATTGTTCGAAATCCTATGCACAACTTTAGCTCATTTTAGGCACTTATAACTTTAGCTCACTTACCGTGTCACCTTGCCAATTACGGACCATTCATCAACCAAATCCGAAGCGGTATCGACCAGCAGATGTATAATGTTGAGAGAGGGGTACATGCTTTTTAAATCCTCCAGGTCAACTGGCTGGTATCTTTTCTTGTTATTCAGATAGGCCTGTTCGGTCAGGGCATTTGATTCATAATTTTCCCTGGTTCTCTCTGATATCCTTCTGAGAGAGACCGCCTGGGGGCATTGTGTTTGCTGGATGACAAAAACCCTGTTGTGCCTTGCGGCTATCTCGGCAGCCCTCCTTCTGAGCGCCTGGGTGATAAAGGTGGCATCCAGAATAATTCCCTCACCTCTGCCTGCAAGCTCATCTGCGCGGGCGAACATGGTATCATAGACAAGCTCCCTTTTTTTCATATTGGATGCAACCTTCTCATCAAAGATGTCCTCATTCTTCAGCACCTCAAGCCTGATCAAGTCTGTCCTCAATATTTTATAACCCTTAAGCTGGGCTATAACCGCTGTGGTTTCCGTTTTGTAGGAGGCCGGAAGCCCGCATGCTATCAGTACCGTTTCAGGCACCAATTCGGTTTTCATAAAATCTACAAAAGGTTCCTTCATGGCTGGCTCATCCTTATCAGTAAGCACGAGGGAATAAACAGTAAGCAGTAAACACTTTGTATCGAACATCTCGCTGCTGCATACTGCCTGCTGCTTACTGCCTACTCTATATAAGACCTGGCAAGGCCGAAATATCTCCGTGCTGTTTGTGTAGCTTCCTCTTTCCTCTCCCTTTCTATATGGTTATCGTCAAGCTGGAAGCTGCTCACCTTCCCCCGAACAAAGGCTCGATAAACCTTGTAAAAGGCAAGCAAGGAATCTACCTTGCCTTCTTCGCCTGCTCTTTCCTTATAGGAATTCCACAGTATTTTAGAAAAGGCCTCTCCTCCGTGGTACTCCAGATCCATCAATAGAAAGGCAATGTCAGAGACAATATCAGTATATCTAAATCTCCTGTTGAATTCAATACAATCAAATATCGGGAGGTTTTTTGTAAGGCAGATATGTTCCATATGAAGATCGCCATGACAGTCTCTGATCTTTTTGGCCTTTATCCTCCTCAAGAAAAGCTCCCTGTTTGCGTTGTAGAAATCCCCGGTCCATTTCCTAAGGGCCTCAAAGTCTCTTCTTTGAATTGTCCTTCCAATATATTTTTCGGTCTGTGCAAAATTCTCATCGGTATTTATTTTGAACATCTCTGGCTCACCAAATTTATCAATATCCGGGGAATTCCGGGCACCGAGATGGAACCTCGCGAGTACCGCGGTAATCTTTTCGAGATGTTTACCCTTCAATTCTCCCCGAAGAAATACCGACCGCATGAGCATTTCATCAGGGAGCCTTTTCATCTTAACTGCGTATTCTACGGCCCTTCCCTTCCCTATTCCCATTCTGTACACTTTGTCATCATAGATTATGGGGAGCACACCGATATAGGTATCCTTTGATAGCCGCCTGTTAAGTATGATCTCTTGATGACAGTAATAGCGTCTTTTCTTAAGGGTTGAGAAGTCCAGGAATCCGAAATTGACCGGTTTTTTTATCTTATATACAAATTCATCCGCAAGAAGAACAAGGGAGATATGGGTCTGAATAAGACATACCCTTTCTGTTCTATCCGGGAGATGGGCTGGATTCAAAAGATCATCGATCATAGAATGCATTTCCGGAAATTAACCTGGGACCAACAACAATACGGGCCATAATACTATCTAGAGGTACGGCAAACGCCTCCCCTAACCTCATACTACTTCTTAAAGACCATTTCAAACCCTTTCTGTTTCCACAAATCCAGAAAGAGCCCCTGTTCTTTATACGACACTGAAGCAGTCATGATTGGTGTTTAAGCTCTTGATTTTCTGCAAAAAAAATCTTAAACTGTGAAACCATAAAGTACTTATCTCCGTTCTGTTGGAATGAAAAGCTCTTCTCATTTCCCTGTTCCTCCAGTTCAGGTATACTAACCAGTACTATTCGCTCAAATCATGAACGACCTTTATTGCTAAAAAGGAGGCTCACCCATTCACTGGTAAATACCAGCAAGACGATACGGCGGTCGGGAGTTAGTGCTTTCAAAATCCTATTCAAGGGAAGCAATAGATAGAATGAATATCTGTTATATCTCCACATTCCCGCCGGAGATGTGTGGCATTGCCACTTATACCAGGTATCTTGCAGATGCCCTGCTTGACCTTGACGAGGGAATTTCACTAACTGTGCTCACAAAGAGAGGAGGAGGAGGAGAAGAGCACTCGGAAAGGCTTACTATTATTCCTTGCTTTTCTGCCGGCGATTATAAAGATATCCTGCCCAGTTTGAAGGGGTTAAGGCCTCAAAGGCCTCATCTTATTCATATTCAGCACGAATTTGGTATTTTCCCGGCAGAAGAGAATTTCCTTTCATTCCTCAAAGCAGTCAAGGCGCATGGATATTCCCCCATAATCACCCTCCATACTGTTTATACCAGAGACACCGCAACTACGGCGGGGTTTGACGTTGATATCGAGGAATATAATTGCCAAATAGGAAATCTGGTGGATTGTGAGATAGTCCACCTGGATAAACCCTTAAGGAGTGTACTTTTAAGGATGGGGATACCTAAGGAGAAGATAGAAACCATTCCTCATGGGACTGAATTACTTGAGCTGTTGGGGAGTTCTCAGGCAAAGAAGAGGCTTGGCCTTCCCAAGGGAAGGTTAATACTCTCATTCGGTTTTATAAAGAAGAGCAAAAATCAACTCTCCCTCATCGAGGCATTGCCCTTAATTGTCAAGGATGTTCCCGATGCATATCTCTTTATCGCGGGATATTCTCGAATCATGGATCCGAATGATATATCCTATATAGGGCTCTGTAAAGAGAGGGCAAGGGAATTGGGCATGGAGGATCGGGTAGTGTTCTCCGATGAGTTCATCGCTGAACAGGACGTTCATATTGTATTCAGTGCTGCAGACTGTTGCTGTTGCCTCGATAATGAAGAAAGCAGGAGTGGAAGTGGGGCTCTACATCTGGCACTTGGCTCGGGAAAGCCAATAATAGCCAGCAGGATACCCAAGTTCGAAGAGGAACTGATGAGACATGTGAGCGATGAGATACTCCATCTTCCCAATAATATACAAGGAATAGCAAAGACAATAGTGAGGATTTTCAAGGACGAGAGATTTGCCAATCAGATAGCTAAATCCATCAGGCAGTATGCCCTGGGCACATCCTGGAAAGAGACTGCAAAGAAGCATCTTACCCTTTACAAGAGGTTTCTGTAAATGGAAAGACAATACCAAAAAGTTATGCAAGATCCGTTAGAGAAAGCCAGGGATATCAAAAAGGCAGACATTGTGATCGGTATTCCCTTTTATGATGAGGCAGACACGATCAGTAATGTCTTTGAGACAGCAAGAGGAGGTCTTGAAACATTTTATCCAGAAAAGAGGTCGGTGATCGTTTGTGTAGGTGCCCCGGCAGGAGAAAAGGCGTTAGAGGTGATAAATAACATATCCGGCAAAGGGACTTCTCATCCGATAGAGACAATCTCCTTTCTCCTGAAGGGAGAGATTGGGGGGAAAGGTTGGGCAATCAGGGCGATTATGGAAATAGCTCGTCTCCTCCAAGCGGATTTAGCCCTTTTTAGTTCTGATCTTGTGGCATTCAAGGAAAAAGATGGCACAAAAGGCCTGTCTTCTGAATGGGTGAGGTTCCTTATCGATCCTATCAAGAAACAGGGTGTTGACTTTGTCTTGCCAAGGTACAATAGACATTACTTTGATGCCAGAATCGCCCGCCTATTTATTACACCTCTGATTTCAGCTATTTATGGGAAAAGAATAGCTGAGCCCATTGGCGGTGAGTTTGGGATAAGCCATACGTTGGTTCCCAAGTATCTTGAGAATCCAGCAGTGTGGCTGTCCGAGGCAGGCTATTATGGGATAGATGCTTTTCTTACCACCTCTGCCTTGGTGAATAATGCCGGGATGTGTGAAGTCAACCTCGGCATAAGGCCCCACCAGGCATCTTTTGGTAAAACAATACTTACCTTTAGAGGGGCATGTAAGGGTATCTTTGAACGAATAGGAGAGGATAGCGACTTTTGGCAAGAAAGGGGGGAAATCCTATCTTATTTGGACACCTATGGTGTAAGAAAACAGGAGATACCACCTGCCGTCGATATAAATCATAGAGAACTAATGAATAAATACCGCCAGGGAGTAAACCGGTTTCACTATCTCTATGAAGAGATTCTGCCCGCTGATATTTGCAATAGATTAGTAAACTTAGCGGATTGCTCCAGAGAGGAATTTGAGCTCTCTGGCCCCATATGGGCAAAAATCGTCTACCATTTTCTGTTATCCTTTTACTTTAGCAGCGAACTAAAAAGGGAAGACATCATAAATGGGCTATTTCCCATATTTCTGGGGAGATTGGGCACCTTTGCCAGGCAATTAGAAGAGCTGAAGCTCGAATTAGACAAGAGCATCCCTGATTATTCGACTCCGGTTATCTCCGGGGAGGCGGAAAGGTTATTTGAACTGGAAATAGAGTTCTTTGTTCTGGAGAGGGGCAATTTTCTAAGGGATTGGAAAAAGAGGGAAAAGTCTCTTGAACCGTATCTTTCGAAAATCGGGTCCTGGGAGTTCATACCACATGTTCCCTTGATAGTCCCCCAGGAGATTACTACCACGAGTGGCAAGGTAACTCGGGCCCGGGATGTATACAGGGTATTGCTTGATAGGTATAGGACGGAGTTTCAGGGCTTCATACAAGAAAAATTACACGTTAACAAGGACCATAGCAGCTCAGCCCTTATAAAGAAGGTAAAGGATTTCATGGTTGAGGCGGAAAGAGGTTTTGATGAACTTCTCTTTCCGGGCAATCTCTATACTGTGAAGGGCACGGAAATGGTTGTAAGATCGATATTTCGCTATTTTGCACCCAACAGGGAATTCTCCTTTAAAGACGAAGTAGCCTATAGAATGATCAGGAAACATCCACCATCAAGCCTTATCACCAGGCTGGGCTTTGCTGATCTGCCTCAGCTATTGAGGGATTATACTCCCTGTGATGTCTTGGCCTTGGCAAGTTGGAGTGAAGAAAGGGAATATATGCAAAGAATATGGGACGAGCTTAGGGAAACGGCAACGCCGTCGGACTTTGAATTGTCTTCTATTGAGCCCCTGGTAGTATCCCACAGGATATTTCCTGCCTTGGCTGAAATGAAGGATCAATCAGCCCTTAACAGGTTAACTGGAAGGATCGTTATAAGTGATCTTCCCAAGGCCAAAGGAGGAGAATTCCCAAAGATCCGGTATTTCACCACTATCGCCAAGAATATCGTGGAGGCAGAGCGATTTGGACAAATCTGGGAGGAGTTTTCAAAAAAGAAGGATTTCGGGAACAGATTGATCAATTCCCTTAAAGGGCACTGGGGCAGAACACCACTTTCCGCCCACAATATCTTTGAGAATGGAAATCAGAGAATGTTGGTCGAAAGAATAAGGCAGATGGGGGCGAGCATAAAGGATGACGCATCCAAAGAGGGAGACAGAGAGAGGATTACCCTGGCCCGGAGAATTGAGGATCTTGCCGGTTCATATCATTTAGCATTAACCTTACCCGATAATACGTTCATCCCTCTTTCTGCCTGGACATGGGCAAGCTACAGTTTCAAAGGCGGACGGGACTTCCCCACCCCCCTTTCTCTCCATGTAGAAAGGGATTGGGCAAGCACTGACTTTTTGATGGAATATATCAAAGCCGCTGGGCTCGGTGATGAGGATACAGTACAGGAGAAGATTATTGAACTTATGGGGGAAGGTAGAGAATCAGAAGATCTTGCTCATCATTTTCTGGGTCTGGAGAAGGAGGCCGACAGGGTCCTCATTGATAAGATTTCGGTTCTGAAGGAGATACCCTCAGGAAGGTTAACGAGGCTTGCTGACAGACCCATTATTGAGCCTCTGAAGGATCACTGGTGGGAGTCAAAGTTCGTCTTTAACTGTGCCTCGGCCAGAATTAAAGACAAAATCTACATCCTTTACAGGGCGGTGGGAGATGAGCCCAATACATCCTACATTGGCCTTGCAAGCAGCAAAGATGGGATCAAGATAGATGAGAGACTGGATTATCCCATATTCGGTCCTCAAGAGGATTATGAAGGCGCAAATTGCAGGGACCCCAAGCTAACCAAAGGGTGTGAAGACCCCAGGGCGATAATAATCAGGGACAGATTGTATATGCTGTACACTGCTAACAGCGGGACTATTTTTCAAATTGCCCTGGCGTCTATCGGGGTACATGACTTCCTATTGCATAACTGGAATGCCTGGACCAGGCACGGGCCTACTTTCCCCAACTTTCCCAATAAAGATGCCATCCTCTTTCCCCAGAAGTTTTCTGGAAGATTTGCGGTCTACCACAGGGTTGACCCGGATATCTGGCTTTCCTATCTTGATGGGCTTGAACCACCCTGGCCGTCTCAAGGCCACAGGATAATCATAACTCCAAGGACAGGGATGATGTGGGATGGGGTCAGGATCGGTGCAGGGGCTCAGCCGATAAAGACCTCATTTGGATGGCTTATCATATACCACGGAGTAGATTATCTGAGGATATACCGGTTGGGGTTGATCTTGGTTGGCCTTGATGATCCCGGAGAGGTGTTGTACAGGTCTCCCAATGCCATCTTGGAGCCCGAAAGGGACTATGAGCTTGGTGAAGGAAAAGGCCTTTATTGGGTTCCACGGGTTGTTTTCACGTGCGGCGCTGTGCCAGCATCAAACAAGGATACCTTGGATGCCGATGACAGCATCCTTGTTTACTATGGTGCTGCTGATACGGCAATAGGTGTGGCAAGGGCAAAGATCGGTGATCTCATCCCCACCGAGGTGAGAAAACGGGCTGAAGGATAATGTGGCTCCCGGAGCATGAATATCCGCACAGACGCCACAATTACCATAAACAACCTCATCCATCATCGCCCTACCCATTCCAGATCAATCCCGTGCAAGTATTCCCCTCATTTTGAGCATACCAAAGGGCTCAGATGGTTACGAATAGGGTTGGTGAACTCTATTGACTTTGTGATTTATCTAATCTAATTAGGGTACAGACCTACTGGAGAAAGCAGGATGTTTCAGAAGATAAGTGAGGCAGCAGCTTTTATCAGGGGGAGAATAAAATCGGATCCCTTCATAGGGATGATTACGGGTACAGGCCTTGCAGACCTTACTGATACCATGGAAATCGCTCAGCATATTCCCTATGAGCGGATACCTCATTTCCCGCAGTCAACCGTTGCCGGCCACCCCGGTGTCCTTGTCTCTGGCATTCTAGCGGGAAAGCCAGTGCTTGCCATGCAGGGGAGATTTCATATCTACGAGGGATACACAGTTAGCCAGATTACCTTTCCGGTCAGGGTGATGGCGAGCTTGGGGGCACAATACCTTTTTATCTCCAGTGCTGCCGGTGGGTTAAATCCCCATTTTAAGCCAGGGGAATTGATGCTTCTTACGGATCATATAAATCTGACCGGCAATAATCCCCTCATCGGAAGAAATCTGGAGGAGCTCGGACCCCGATTTCCTGATATGACATCCGCCTATGACA